>NZ_JANRML010000019.1:0-23647 GCF_026930265.1 Corynebacterium pilbarense | reverse complement strand
ACAACCAACCAACCAAAAGTCAAACTCACGTTAAACTCCGGTTAACCAGAACGTAACCCCTATTCAAATTATCTCGTTCCTCCCAACCGGCCGAACCGCTCGGAAGCAACGGATGGAAATATAACCACGAACGTAAACAGCACACAAACCAGCAGGTCATCGCTGGTTTAGTGGTACGCAGCAATCGGCCCATGCGGACCTTCAATCACCTGCACCGGGGTATTGAAAATTTCGGTGAGCAAATAGTCGCGCATGATCTCCTCCACCGTGCCGAAGGCAAAGACCTGCCCGTCCTTGGCAGCGCAGATGTAGTCCGCGTAGCGGGCCGCGAAGTTGATGTCATGCAGCACGATCACGATGGTCCGGCCAAACTCGCGGGCTGCGGAATGCAGGTGCTGCATCATCTCCACGGAGTGGGAGATGTCCAGGTTGTTCAGGGGCTCGTCGAGAAGCACGTAGTCCGTCTCCTGGCAAAGCACCATGGCCACATATGCGCGCTGACGCTGACCACCGGAAAGCTGGTCCAAATAGCGGTGCTCGAGGTCGCGCAGCCCGAAGAAGTCGATGTAGCGGGAGATGATCTCCTCGTCCTTCTCGGTCAGCCGCCCGCCCGAGTACGGGAAGCGGCCGAAGCCGACGAGCTGACGCACGGTCAGGCGAGTGACAAAGTGGTTTTCCTGCCGCAGGATGGAGACCACTTTGGCCAGCTCCTTCGGGTTTGTGGAGGATACGTCCATCTGCCCGATGCGCACGGAACCGGAATCCAGCGCCAGCAGTCGGCCGATCATGGTCAGAAGTGTCGACTTGCCGGCGCCATTCGGCCCCACCAAGGCGGTGATGCCGCCGGCCGGGATGTTAAGTGAGACCGGCCCGATGGCGGTGTCGTCGCCGTAGGCCTTGCTCACCTCGTTGAGCTCGATCACAGTCTCCCCTTCCGTAGGACAACGATGAGGAACGTCAGGCCGCCGACCAGCTCGATGATGATGGAGACGACGCCCTGGGCGTAGAAGATGTGGTTCATGACGAAGTACGCGCCCGCCAGAATGCAGTAGCCGAGCAGCGCTGCCATGGGGAACACGTATCGGTGGTCGTAGGTGTCCGCGAACTGGTACGCAAGCGTGGCCACCAGGAACCCGAGGAAGGTCATCGGCCCGACCAGCGCGGTAGAGACCGCCATCAGCACCGAGACCAGCACCAGCGTGAACACCGCGTGCTTTTTGTGGTTCACGCCCAGGTTCACCGCCACGTCGCGGCCGAGGCCGAGCACGTTGAGCCGGCGCGAGTTCACGTACATCAACCCGGCAGCCACCAGCACCAACGGCACTGCCAGCGGGTAGTAGGCCGGGTCCGCGTTGTTCACCGAGCCGAACAACCGGGCGGTGAGGACGTCAAACTCGCTGGGCGTGAGCAGGCGCTGCATGAACGTCGATACGCTGCCCAGTCCCCCTCCGAGCACGATGCCGACGAGCAGCATGGCGTGCATGTTCGGGTTGTCGCCGGCGAGCAGCCACGTGTACAGGATCAGGCTCAGCCCCACCATGAGCACGAGCTGGATCACAAACATCTCCAGCGTACGGGCGTTATTCAGCCCGGCTGCGCCGAGGAAGTACACGGTTGAGGTGTGAATGGCCACGTACAGCGACTCGAACCCCATGATGGACGGGGTGATGATGCGGTTGTTCGTCACCGTTTGGAACGCCACCGTGGCCACGGCCTGGCAGAGCGCCACCATCGCCATGGCAATGACGGAGTTCAGGCGGCGCTGCGCGATCAGCCAGTAGCCGCGGGTGCCAAAGTCCATGGGGTTACCCCAGGACAAAAGGCCCGCGGTGAACAGCAACGCGGCCACCACCAGCGCGCCTACGACTAGCCAGTAGCGCCTCTTGCTTTGCGACGTCTGGAACGCCCCGACCTCACGCATTCCGGCCCCTCCTGACAATCAACGCGATAAACACGGCAGCTCCAACCACGCCGAGGATCACGGACACCGGCATCTCGAACGGCGCGATGACGATGCGTCCGAGCAGGTCGCACAGCGTCACCACCCCGATGCCGGTGAGGCAGACCCAGGGCAGGTTGGACCGGAGGTCGTCGCCACGCAGCATGCTCACGATGTTGGGGACGATGAGCCCGAGGAATGGGAGGTTGCCCACGACAACCGTGACCACGCCGGTGGCCACCGCGACGAGGCTGGTGCCCACGAGCACGATGCGGTTGTAGTTCAGGCCGATGTTGGTGGCGATGTCCTCGCCCAAACCAGCGGCGGTGAGACGGTCGGCGTAGAAGAACACGGCGATGACCACGAGCAGCACGACCCAGAGGATCTCGTATTGGCCGGCGATCACGCTGGTGAACGAACCGGCGAACCAGACCCCGAGCGACTGCAACAGGTCAGTCTGCAGCGCGATGAAGGTCGACACCGCGCTAACCACCGCGCCGAGCATGATTCCTACAATGGGCACCACCAGGCTGGAGCGCAACGTCACGCGCCGCAGGAACGCGAAGAACACCATGGTGCCGATGAAAGCGGCGCCGACGGCGAGCAGCATGCGCGTCATCACGGAGCCGTCCGGGAACAGCAGAAACGACGCGAGCAGCCCCAGCCCGGCCCATTCGGTGGTGCCGGTGGTGGTGGGTTCGACGAATCGGTTCTGGGTGAGCATCTGCATGATCAGCCCGCTCATCGCCATCGCCGCACCCGCGAGTACCAGCGCGATCGTGCGCGGCACGCGGGTGGCGCGGAACATTTCCCAGCCGTCCTCGGTGCCCAGGATGTCGTACTGCCCCACCATCAGCGACGCGGCGAGGAGGGCTAAAACAAGGACGACACCCGCCCCGAGCTTCCAGTCCAGAAGCTTGGGACGGGTGGTGGTCGTTGTGTCAGTCATCGGAGACAGACTACTTGCCTGCCTCGAGCTGCTCGGAGATCTGGTTGAGAATCTCGGTGTAGGTGTAGATGGACTCGTTGGTGTAAGTGTCCGCCGGGGCGACGTAGACGTGGCCGTCCTTCACTGCGGTGACGTTCTTCAGCGGCGCGGAGTCGTTGATCACGGACAGCGCTTCCGGGGAGTCGGTGATGGACTTCACGCCCGCGTCACGGTCCAGCACAAGCAGCCAGTCCGGGTTGGCGCTGGCGATGGCTTCGACGGAGATGTCGTCGCCCTGGTGGTCGTCGGAGGCGTTCGCCACCTCGAGCGCCGGGGTGAAACCAATCAGGTCGAACAGCGGCCCCCACACGCGGCCCACGCCTGGGGCGACGTAGCCGATCTCGCCGCCGGAGACGTTCAGCGCCATGACCTTCTGCTCCGGGTCGTAGGCGTTGCGGGCGCGCTGGACAGCCTCGGTGAATTCCTGAACTGCCTGCTCGGCCTCGGCTTGCTTATCAAAGACGTCGCCCAGCTCCAGGGTCTGGCGGATGAGCTCGCGGTCAATCGGCTCCCCATCGCGCGGCTCGAAATCCAGCAACGTGGCGTCCGGGACCAGCTTCTGCAGTTCGTCGTCGTATTGCTCGAAGCGCTGGCCGGAGATGATCACGTCCGGGTTTGCGGCGGCGATGGCCTCGAGGTTCGGCTCCTTGTGGTTGCCGATGTTGACGATGTCCTCGTCGTCCGCGATGCCCGGGATGGAATTGGGCACGATGTCGCGCGGCGCGGCGACGGGCTTAATGCCCCAGGAATCCAGAAGCTCGAAGGAGCGGTTATCCAGGGCGACCACCCGCTTCGGCGGGGTGGGCACGGTCTTCTCGCCGTAGTTGTCGGTGACGGTCACGGTGCCTTCGGAAGCATCATTGCTTGCCGACGCCCCTTCGGTCGCCACCGATTCCGAACCAGCGGCGGCATCCGTGCCGGACTCACTGGTGGAGCATGCGCCCAGCGCGAGGGCGCCTGCCGCAACGAGAGCGATGAGAGGGGTACGGGAGAAACGGGTCACGGTCGTCCTTCCTTTCGGTCCATAAGGTAAGGGTTACCTGACCCACATTAGGCTAACCAAACATTGCCGCCAAACCCGGCCCCCACAGAGCCTCCCCCAAACGCAGCACGAAGCCCCAGATCACCGTTGCGGCCTGGGGCTTTCGCGTCGCTCGAACAAATTACTGGTAGTCGCGGCCGTGCATCTTTTGAAGCTCAATGCCGTGGCCCTGGCCCGCGAGGAACAGGGTTGACGCGTCGAGCTGGAACAGCTGCGGATTGGACTGGAGCACCATCTTCAGGTCGTCGGCGTCTTTCTGTGCACCCGGCTCGCACGCCATCTTGGTCTCGGTGAAGTCGCTGAGGTGCAGCGCGCCGGTGTTGTCGATCTGGTACTTGGCGGTGCCGGAATTGCAACCGTCGTTCAAGTGGAGCACACCATTTTCCCGGAAGTCCAGGGTGATGTTGGTGTTCTTCTTTGCCTGCAGCGTGGTGTCCAGTGCAGCGGAGAGGCGCTCGTCCTTGAGCTGGTCTGCCCCCTCTGGGAGCTGCTGGATCAGCTCGGAGCCAGCTGGGTTCTCCGGTGCCGGCGTCGGGGCCGGTGCGGGTGTGCCGCCGAGGTCACCGAACAGGTTCGAGCTCATCTGCACAAATTGGTCGACGCTGGAGGCTTCAGGGCGCTCCTGGGCGTCGGCAGCTCCGACGCCGAGCAGGCCACCCGTGAGGGCGACAACTGCGGTCGTTGTGGACAACTTCCTTAGGGTCTTGATCGAAGTAACCATGGCCATCACGCTACCGAGCGATTTCAGGCGAACAAGGGGCTCAAGGGAACTTCAATGCAACTCCACACTCGCGTGTACAAAGCTCATAGCTTCGCCATACGCACTAGCGCTCTGCAAAAACCAAAAACCCGCTGCCCAGAGGTGGGTAGCGGGAGGTGTAAGTGTCGTGGATTAGTTCGCAGCCGCCTTTGAGAATTCGATGGCCTTGCCCTGGGCCGCCAGGGCGATCGTCTCGTTGTCGAAGCGGTACACCGACGGGCTCGAACGCAGGATGGACTTCAGCTCGTCCGCCTTGTTCATGTTGGTCGGGTCGCACAGACGCTGCGTCTGAGCAATGGCCCCGACCTTCACGGCACCGGCGCCGTCTATGGAGTACCCGGCGCTACCGGCGTTGCAGCCGTCAAAGAAGGACAGCTTGCCGTCCGGGCCGAAGGTGACCGTCATGGACGCGTCACCCTTGACTGGCAGTGGCCCCTCCAGGGCAGCCTTCGCCTTCTCTGCGGGCAGCGGCTTCGCACCCTCCGGCAGGTTCTTCAGCAGCATGTGGGACCCACCCTTGTTAATCACGGAGCCGCTAAACGCAGACCAGCCCATCTGCGTCCAGCCTTCAATGTCGGCGGGACCGTTGGAAGACATCTGCGCGTTGGCGGTGCCTGCGCCAATAAAGCCGCCGGCGAGGGCGGCGAAAGCAGTTGCTGCGGACAACGTCTTTACAGTCTTTGAGGTCATGGGCGCCAACCTACCTGGTATTTCGCAGCATAAAAGGGCCCCAACAAAGCTTTTAAGCAACCTGGACACTCCTTTAACCCAACGGTCAGCCAGTGCTAGGGCGACCTAAAAGAACACCACCTCGTCGCGCTCCAGCCACGCCCCCTTGCCGCTTTCAGAGTCCCAACAGGTCACGCCGGTTTCTTCCACCGCGCACACATACGGACCGTGGTTGACCACTTCGCCGTACTGCACAACCTCGGCGGATTCGCTGCCTGGGGGCCACACGGAGTCGTCGTAAAGCGGCGGCTCAGTTTGCTCGCGCGGGTAGCCGCCGAGGATTTCCATCATCCATCTCGGCGTCCCCAGCTCACCGATGCCGAATTGCTCGCTTTCCATAAAGGACTTCACGCCGCAGTCGAACATCGGCTCGTCCGCCAGGTTAATCATGCAGCCGATGTTGCCGGACGGGGTAACAAACAGCGCGTTTTGCACGGGGTTATCGCCGATGCTCTTGAGCGTTCTGATCGGCCGAGCGTTGTCCGGGACGGGGCCGCCTGCACCCGGGTACGCCAGCGGGGCGCCGGGGATTCCGCCTTGCTTCTCGACGTGCTCCGCCTCCCCCGCCGCAGCAGCATCAGCTTGTTGCGCTGGCTCCTCAGGCTCCGGCGCTTTCGCTTCCGGCGCCTCCACAGTCTCGGTCACCGTGACATGCTCAGCCTCGGTCGCACCGCTGCAGCCGACGACCAAGAAGGTCGTGGCGACGAGTGCTGCGACGGCGTTGCGGTTCATGCCACCGGAGATTAAAGCCCGATGCTTCGGCGCTGTTTTAAGGAGACGTAAAAATCCCTGCGACCGCCCCGCGAACCCTGAGCAAGCCCTCCTGAGTATGCGCTAATTTGGGCCTCACTCTGGGGCTCTTGCTCAGGGTCTGTCGCGCTGCCCGACGCGGCCCGTGACAATCTGCGGATGAGGCACTACCCTCCTTGTTGATACGTCACCAAAAAGGAGTGTCGCGCAATGAAGGCATTCGGTTTCCTAAGCTTCGGCCACTACGCTTTCGCCGGCCAGCGCGGCCCGTCCGCGGAGAAAATCGCCAAGACCCACCTGGAGATCGCCCAGGCCGCCGATGAGATCGGCGTGAACAACGCGTCCTTCCGCGTCCACCACTTCGTGCCACAGGCCTCCGCCCCGATGCCGCTGCTGGGGGCTGTCGCGGCCACCACCAAGAACATCGAGGTGGGCACCGGCGTGATCGACATGCGCTACGAAAACCCGCTCTACCTCGCCGAAGAAGCCGCCTCCCTGTACCAACTTTCCGGCGGCCGCGTGGCCTTGGGCGTCTCGCGCGGCGCCCCCGAGGTGGCGGTGCGCGGCTGGGAGGCCTTCGGCTACAAAGGCGAAGCCCCCAATGGCGCGGATGTGGCGCGCGCCCACCTGGAAACCTTCATGGCCGCGGTGGACGGCAACGGCTTCGCCACCGCCGCACCCCTTGACCGCCAGTACCCCAACATGTTCCAGCCCGGCTCCTCCCTGCCGGTCTTCCCCATGGCACCCGAGCTGCGCAAGCACATCTTCTACGGCTCGGGCACCCACGCTTCGGCGGAGCAGACCGCCAAGGACGGGCTGAACCTAATGTCGTCCACCCTGGTTTCCGAGACCACCGCCGAAACCTTAGGCGAGATCCAGGCGGACCAGATCGCCCGCTACCGCGCAGCCTGGAAGGAAGCGGGCCACGACTGGACCCCACGCGTGTCGGTGTCTCGCTCCATCTTCCCCATCGTCGACGGCGCCGACATGCAGCGATTCGGCATGCAGGCCTCCGGCTCCGACCAAGTTGGGATGCTGCCTGACGTGGGCGCTTCCACCTTCGGCCGCACTTACGCCGCCGAGCCAGACAAGCTCATCGAGCAGCTCAAGGCCGACCCAGCCGTCATGGCCGCCGACACGCTACTGATCACCATCCCCACCGGCATGGGTGTGGACGTCAACGTGAAAATCCTGGAAAACTTCGCCACCCACGTCGCCCCCGCGCTGGGCTGGCAGCCGAACACCGAGGGCCCTGTCGCCGGTTACCCGATCGACTAGGTCCCGGGCCTCGGCGGCATGACTACCATGACGGCCCATAAGGACGATCCCTAGATCTTCCGACGCCCCCGACCGCCAAAAGCTCTCCTCCAAGGACCCAAACCGTAATGCAGGATCCAAGCGCACCTCTCACGACGCACACCGACTCCACCGGCGATTTCGTCATCTACAACACGGAGGACGGACGGACCGAGGTCCAATTACGCCTCATTGAGGGCTCAGTCTGGATGACCCAGGCCGAAATGTCAGAGCTTTTCGACATCAGCCGTTCCGGTGTTAGTGAGCACCTTAAATCTATCTTCAACACTGGTGAACTTAATCGTGATGAGGTTGTTCGGAAATTCCGAAAGGAGCCAGGTCACGCAGGGTATGGACGCACCCTAGAGCATTACAATCTCGACACCATCATGGCCGTCGGATTCCGCGTACGTGGCCCACGCGGCAACCAGTTCCGCACTTGGGCAACTACCGTCCTCAAGGAATATCTTGTTAAAGGCTTCGCCCTAAACGACGAGAAGCTGAAAGACCCCCTCGGCGCGGATTACTTCGACGAGCTCCTCGCACGCATCCGGGATATCCGCTCCAGCGAGGCGCGACTCTACTTGGAGCTGCGCAACATCATTGCCCTCGCTGATGACTACGATGCCAGCAGCAAGACCACTCACCGCCTATTCGCGAAGATCCAGGACAAGCTCCACTACGCCATCACAGGCAACACGGCAGCCGAAATCATCGCCACGCGCTGCGATCCGTCTGCTGACAATCTCGGTCTGACCAGCTGGAAAGGCGAAGTGGTCCGCAAAGGTGACGTGACCACTGCGAAGAACTACCTCACGGATGATGAACTGCGGAGGCTGAATTACCTCGTGTCTGGTTTCCTGAACTATGCCCAGGACCAAGCCGAACGCCGCAAGGTTGTTCACATGTCGGACTGGCTGACCAAAGCAGACCAGTTCATCGAGTTCAACGACTACGAACCTCTGAACGACCACGGTCGCATTTCGCGAAAGGACGCGGACAAGCTCGCCGAGGACCGCTACGGTCTCTATGACCAGGGGCGCAAAGAAATCGAGTTCCGCGAAGCAGACCGCAGCCTCGTCGAGGCACTTCAAGAAGCGGATCGGAAACTGATCTCCCAAAGAAAACGTCTCCAGCCCCGCAGAAAGTCTGACTGAGCCACGCAACGGTAAAGCGGACGTTCTACCAGGTAAAACGTCCGCTTTAGTGGAGCCGCCGGGAATTGAACCCGGGTCCTTCATCACCGCGCCAGGGCTTCTCCGTGCGCAGTTCGCACGTTGTCTCTCATCGACCCTCCGGATCAGGCGAACATGTCCGGATGACGGGCCCAGTCAGTGAAAGGTGTCCCTTCCAAGGCCCCACTGACAGAGCCGGAAGGCAAGTCCCCTAAGTCGACGCCAGGTACCGGGTCGGGGACATCCCCGGCCTGACGGACACGCAGGTCGCTGGACCTTTTATTTAGGCAGCGAGGGCGTAGTCACGCTGAGAGTTCTTCTCTGCGTTTATTAGTTACAGCGACGCTTACGGTGGTCTCCTGCCTGCACCGGCACGCTTCCCCTGGCTAAGTAGATGAAGTCGAAACCAGAATCGACCCCTTCAACTACGAAGAAACGTAGGAGCTGGAACTTTACCGCAAGCGACCGAGAAGCACAAGAGGCTTTACGACGTCAACGCCGGACGCACCCGGAGGAACTCCACCACGGCGTCCGGGCCAGCGTCCACGGCGAGGCGGGCCGCCTTGGCCACCTCGTCGGCCGCCATCTTCGGCCTGCCGTTGTCGCCGGCGAGCATGTCGGTGTCGGTGCGGCCCGGGTGCAGGGAGGTCACGCGCACCTTGCCGGCCTCCTCCTGCGCCAGGGATTCGGTGAAGCCGCGCAGAGCGAACTTGGACGCGCAGTAGGCCGAGTTTTCCGCGATGCCGTGGAATCCGGCGCCGGAGTTGATGGTGATGATCAGGCCGGAGGAGCGTCGCAAAGCGGGAAGCAGCACGCGGGTGAGCGTGACGGGGGCGAAAAGGTTGACCTCCATCATCTCGCGCCACTTGTCGTCGGTGAGCTCGTCAAGCGGGCCGCCGTCCATCACGCCGGCAGCGAGGACGAGTACGTCCAGCTCCTCAATGTTGGAGGCCGCTTCCAGGATGGCGCCGGTGTCGGTGAGGTCTGCCTCGAAGGGCTCTGCGCTGGGCAGTGAGGAAACGATGTCGGAGGCGTCCTTCGACGCGCCAGCGTAAATGTGGTGGTCCTTGCCTAGGTCCTCGGCGATGGCGCGGCCGATGCCGCGGGATGCTCCAGTAATCAGTGCCTTCTTCATAGGCACCCACCGTAGCGAAACTAGGCCTTGATGCCTTTCAGCTTGCGCCCCAGTTCGCGGGTGATCTCCCGGTCCTCGGTGCGGCGCTTGATGTCGCGGCGCTTGTCGTAATCCTGCTTACCCTGGGCAAGGCCCAGCTCGACCTTCGCGCGGCCGTCCTTGAGGTAGAGCGACAGCGGGATCAGGGTGCGGTTGCCGTCGCGGACCTTGCCCTCCAGCGAGTCGATCTCCCGGCGGTGCAGAAGCAGCTTGCGGGTGCGCCGCGGCGGGTGGTTGGTCCAGTGGCCGCGTGAGTACTCCGGGATGTGCATGTTACGCAGCCAGACCTCGCCGTTGTCGATGGTGGCAAACGCCTCCACCAGCGAGACCTTGCCTTCACGCAGCGCCTTGATCTCGGTGCCCTGCAGCACCAGCCCGCACTCCCAGGTGTCCAAGATGTGGTAGTCATGCCGAGCTTTCCGGTTGGTGGCAAGCACACCGGTGTTGGAAAGCTTCTGCTTCTTTTTCTTCTTGGACATAAGGCAGACAAGTCTACTACTTGCGCACGTAAGAGCGAAGCGCCACCTGCGCAGCTAGCCCGCCCAGCACCATGGCGACGAGGCCGACCAGCGGCATCACCGCCCACACGGTGCTGTCCGGCACGCGTGCGATGAGCTGGTTGGCGTACAGGTCCCCCAGCAGCGGGTCCACGATGAGCTGCTTGCCGGCCCACACGCCGATGGTGGCCAGCACCGCGCCGATAAGCACAGACAGTACGGCCTCCAGCACGAACGGCGCCTGGGTAAACCAGCGCGAGGCACCCACCATGCGCATGATGCCAATTTGCTCACGGCGGTTGAAGGCGGCCAGCTGCACCATGTTGGAGATCAAAAACACCGCGGCCAGCGCCTGCGCCGCGGCGACGGCGAAGGCCACGTTGCGGAACGTGTTCAGCGTCCCGGCGGCCGAGCGCACCGTGTCCGCCTGATCGGAGATGACCTCCACCTGCTCCATGTCGCGGATCTTGTCCAGCGGCGAGGTGTCCGTCGGGTCCGCCAGGCGCACGTGCAGCGCCGCCGGCAGGGCGTCCGGGGCGGTTTCGCGCACCAGCTCCGGCTCGGATTCCTGGAACAGTTCCTTGAAGCGCTCGTAGGACTGCTCGCGGGAGCGGAAAGTCACCTGCTCGACGCGGTCGTCCGCCTGCAAGGTGTCGCGAACCTGCTTGCAGCGGTCCGAGGAGCAGTCCTGGTCGCTGGCGGAGATGTCCTCGTCCAGCTCCACCATCACCTCGACGCGGTCCAGGTACAAGTCTTTCGTCTGCGAGGTGGCCTTGGAAATCAGCACACCGGTGCCCACCAGCACCAGCGACAGCGCGGTGGTGATGATCAGCGCGATGGTCATGGTGAGGTTGCGGCCAAGGCCTTTGACACCCTCACGGAAAACAAACTCCCAGTTCACGGCTACCTCCTCACGTCCCCGTACACGCCGTTTTCCTCGTCGCGCACGATCTTGCCCAGCTGCAGTTCAACCACGCGTTTGCGCATCTCGTCCACCGCTCGCGCGTTGTGCGTGGACATGATCACTGTGGTGCCCATGCGGTTAATGCGGGCGAGCAGCGCCATGATTTCGTCGGCGGTGCCGGGGTCGAGGTTGCCCGTTGGTTCGTCGCAAAGCATGAGCTTGGGCTTATCCACGAAAGCTCTCGCAATAGCCACGCGCTGCTGTTCACCGCCGGACAGCTCCCGCGGCATGCGGTTGGCTTTGGCGCCGAGGCCGACGAGCTCGAGCGCGTCGGGGACGAGTTTGGCGATGCGGTTTTTCGGCTTGCCGATGACCTCGAGCGCGAACGCGACATTGTCGTAGACGCTCAAGTTCGGCAGCAGGCGGAAGTCCTGGAACACGTAGCCGATGGATTGGCGCAGCTTATTCACCTGCTTGCCGCTGAGGGTGTTGACGTGGAAGTCGTTGAAGAAGATGTCGCCTGAAGAGACGTTTTCCTCGCGGATCAAAAGCTGCAGGAATGTGGACTTGCCGGAGCCGGACGCGCCGATGAGGAACACGAACTCGCCGTCGGGGATGTCGAGCGTGACGTCGTCGAGCGCGGGGCGCGTGGACGTCGAGTACGCCTTGGTCACATGGTCGAATCGGATCACGCGACACACCTTACCTGTTACTGGTGTGACTGTAGTGGTTGCTGGCGGTGGGCCGACAGACGGGGACGCGCGCCCCCAGACACATCGCGGCGGAATCTGTCAGTCGGAACCCATCGCCCCAGGTCGCCGCAAGAGGCGGCCGTAATCTGTCAGGACCCCACGCCAAACCACCCCAGCAAGCCCCACATCGGGCTGCAACCTTTTCAGACCGTTGTGGTGCTGTGCGTGCTCACCCTGATCAGCATGAAGATCCTGCCGGAGACGAAGGGCATCGATCTCCGCGACGCCTAAGGGCTTTACGCCTCCTGCTGCTGCGCCATGCGCCAGCGGATGCCGGCCTCTAAGAACCCGTCGATGTCGCCGTCGAGGACCTTCTGCGGGTCGCCGACCTCAAAGTCGGTGCGCAGGTCCTTGACCATCTGGTACGGGTGCAGGACATAGGAGCGCATCTGGTTGCCCCAGCTGGCGTTGCCGCCGGCGCCGAGGGCATCCATCTCGGCCTTTTCCTCCTGGCGCTTCTTCTCCAGCAGCTTGGACTGCAAGACGTTGAGAGCCGAAGCCTTGTTCTGGATCTGAGACTTCTCGTTCTGGCAGGTCACCACAATGCCGGTGGGGATGTGGGTGATGCGCACTGCGGAGTCGGTGGTGTTCACGCTCTGCCCGCCGGGGCCAGAGGAGCGGTAGACATCGACGCGGATGTCGGAGTCCGGGATGTCAATGTGGTCGGTCTGCTCCACCACCGGCAGTACCTCCACCTCGGCGAACGAGGTCTGGCGGCGCGCCTGGTTGTCAAAGGGCGAGATGCGCACGAGCCGGTGCGCGCCCTGCTCAACCGACAGTTGGCCGTAGAGGTACTCGCCGTGCACCACGAAGGTGGCGGATTTGATGCCGGCTTCTTCCGCATAGGAGATGTCGTAGATGTCCACCTTGTGGCCTGCCTTTTCGGCCCAGCGGGTGTACATGCGCATGAGCATCTCGGCCCAGTCCGCCGCGTCCACGCCCCCGGCGCCGGAGCGGATGTGCACCACGGCTTCGCGGGCGTCGTACTCGCCGGAGAGCATGGTCTGCACCTCCAGCGAGTCAATCTGCGCGGCGACGTCTGCCAGCTCCTCGTCGGCCATGGATGCGTCGCCTTCTTCTTCGGCGAGTTCATACATCACCGGCAGGTCGTCGATACGCGAGCGAAGCGAGGCGACCTTCTTTAAGCGCCCCTGCACATTGGACAGCTCGGTGGTGACCTTTTGCGCGTGCGCTGGATCGTCCCAAAGCGACGGGTCCCCGGCTTGCGCCTCCAGCTCGCGGGCGCGCTCGCGCAGGACGTCCAGGTCCATCACCTTCTCAATGGTGGAAAGTGTGGAGCTTAAGTCCTTGATCCGCGTCTGAGTTTCCGGCTGCATAGGGGCAAAGTCTAGCGAACCGCCTGACGCGGCCACCAAGACGGGATACAGTGGCCTGCGACCCAACACGGGCGCCCGGGGCACCGGGCTGAGATCGCGCTGATGCCGGCGCGAGCACCGTTCGAACCTGTCTGGTTAGCACCAGCGAAGGAAGGAGAAGGTCGTGGTACACGACATCTATGCCCATGAAATCCACCCGAAGCACTCCTACGCCCCGATTGTGAAAGACGGGCTGGAGGTTCCGGAGACTGCGATCCAGCTGGATGATTCCCCCACCGGGCCGAACGAGCCGTTCAAGATCTACCGCACCCGCGGCCCGCACGCGGAGCCGGAGGTGGGCCTGCCCAGCCTGCGCGGCGAGTGGATCACCGCCCGCGGCGATGTGGAGGAATACGCAGGCCGCGAGCGCAATTTGCTTGACGACGGCCGCGCGGCCGTCAAACGCGGCGCCGCCAGCGAAGAGTGGCGCGGCGAGTCCCGCACACCGCTGCGGGCCAAGGACGGCCAGCGCGTGACCCAGATGGCCTACGCGCGCCGCGGGGAAATCACCCGCGAGATGGAGTTCGTGGCGCTGCGCGAGCACTGCGACGTGGAGAAGGTGCGCGAAGAGGTCGCCGCGGGGCGTGCGATCATCCCGAACAACGTCAACCACCCGGAAAGCGAGCCGATGATCATCGGCAACGCGTTTTTGACCAAGATCAACGCCAACATCGGCAACTCCGCGGTGACCTCCTCCATCCGCGAGGAGGTGGACAAGCTGCGCTGGGCCACCCGCTGGGGCGCGGACACCGTGATGGACCTGTCCACCGGAGACGACATCCATGCCACCCGCGAGTGGATCCTGCGCAACTCCCCCGTCCCTATCGGCACCGTGCCGATCTACCAGGCGCTGGAGAAGGTGAACGGCATCGCGGAGGACCTGACTTGGGAGATCTTCCGCGACACTGTGATCGAGCAATGCGAGCAGGGCGTGGACTACATGACCGTGCACGCCGGCGTGCGCCTTCCGTATGTGCCGCTGACCTCCAAGCGCGTCACCGGCATCGTCTCCCGCGGCGGCTCGATCATGGCCGGGTGGTGCCTGGCGCACCACAAGGAGTCCTTCCTGTACGAGAACTTCGACGAGCTGTGCGAGATCTTCTCCCGGTACGACGTCGCATTCTCGCTTGGCGACGGCCTCCGCCCCGGCTCCGTGGCCGACGCCAACGACGCCGCCCAGTTCGCGGAACTGAAAACCATCGGCGAGCTGTGCAAGCGCGCCTGGGACTACGACGTGCAGGTGATGATCGAAGGCCCCGGCCACGTGCCGCTGGACATGATCCAGGTCAACAACGAAAAGGAAGAGCAGTGGTGCGGCGGCGCGCCGTTTTACACGCTCGGCCCCCTGGTCACGGACATCGCGCCGGGCTACGACCACATCACCTCTGCCATCGGCGCGGCCAACATCGCGGCCGGCGGCACGGCGATGCTGTGCTACGTCACCCCGAAGGAGCACCTGGGCCTGCCCAACCGCGACGACGTGAAAACCGGCGTGATCACCTACAAAGTCGCCGCCCACGCGGCCGATGTGGCCAAGGGCCACCCGGGCGCGCGCGACTGGGACGACGCAATGAGCAAGGCCCGCTTCGAGTTCCGCTGGCACGACCAGTTCGCCCTGTCCCTGGACCCGGAGACGGCGCAGTCCTACCACGACGAGACGCTGCCGGCGGAGCCTGCGAAGACAGCGCACTTCTGCTCGATGTGCGGCCCGAAGTTCTGCTCCATGCGCATCTCGCAGGACATCCGCGACGAGTTCGGCGACCAGATCGCGGACCTTGGCATGCCGTCGTTCGACTTCGACGCCGACTCCCCGGCCGCATCCTCCGACGCGCGTGAGGGCGAGCAGGAGATGGCGCGCGAATTCCGCGACTTGGGCTCGAACGTGTACCTCAAGGAGGGCGAGGACTCTCCGGCTGCGCCATAATGGCCGCGTGACTGACACCCAAGCGTTTATTTCTGACCACCGCAACGATTCCGACGCCGAGCTGGCCGCCGCGCTCGTGCGCCACGCCGGCCAGCTGGCGCTGCGCATGCGCGCCGAGGGCCTGAACGCGGAGATGAAAACCTCTGTCTCCGACGTGGTCACGGAAGCCGACCGCACCGCCGAGCGCTTCGTGGCCGAGGCGCTTCAGGCCCTGCGCGGCGACGACGGCGTGATCGGCGAGGAGGGCGCTTCCCGCCCGTCCGCCACCGGCCGCACGTGGGTGATCGACCCGGTGGACGGCACCTACAACTTCTCGCAGGGCTCGGATTACTTCTGCTCGGCGCTCGCACTTGTAGACGACAACTCCGCCCACTCCCCCGCCATCGGCGCCGTGCACCGCCCCGCCACGGACACCACGTGGATCGCGGCGGACGGCGTGGCCACGCGCGACGGGGTGGAGCTTCGGGGGCTGGCGGAGTCGTCGCTAGGCGAAAGCGCTGTGGTGACCTACCTGCACCCAACGTTTATGGCCGACGACGATGTGCGCGAGGCGTGGCTGCGCGTGATTTCGGGCGCGGCGACGATGCGCATGATGGGCGCCGGTTCTGTTGACCTGTCGAATCTCGCGTCCGGGCAGATGGGCGCGTGGCTGCAGCACACCGTGCCGGACTGGGATTGGTTGCCGGGCAAGGCGCTGGTCGAGGCCGTCGGCGGCCGGTGCACGAAAGTCGAAGCCGGTGGCGTGACCTGGTGCGTTGCCGGTAACCCGCGGATCGTGGACGAGATCGCCGAGCGCCTGCGCGGCTAGCTGCTCGGGCTATGGCAGGCGGAAGCCGCCCGGGATGTCGCCGAGCACGGCGTCCATGCGCAGCGCACCCGTCGGCGCGTGCAGCGGGCCCTGCAGCGGGGTGCGGCAGGCCACGTTGAACGGCGGGCCCCAGATACCGCCGTTGATCATGCCGATCACGCGGTCGCCCACCATCAGCGGCGCGCCCGAATCGCCTTGCATGGCGCAGACCTGGTTGGTGTTGCGCTGCTCCCAATCGGTGTAGGTGTGGCCACAGGTGGTGCCGGAGGCCACGCCGGTCTTGCACACCACGCCGCCCGGCTTCACCGGTGCGCCGCCCAGGTGATTGACGGTCACGCCGTTGTAGGAGCGGGTGACCTCGGCGTTGTCGGCGAGCGTGATCACGGCGTAGTCCAGCTCGCGGTTAACGTGCGTGATCGTACCGGTGCGGCCGAGCTGCCAGGAGTCCGCGGAGCGTACGGCGTCGCCGACGTTGCCGCAGTGGCCGGCGGTGACGGCGATTTTCTCGCCCCGGTCGTTGTAGCCGGCCGCCGTGGTGGTGCACATTACTTCCTTGCCGGGCTCGGAGCCGACGTAGAGCGGGGTGCTAGGGCCGTAGAGGGCGCGGCCGCGTCGCATCGCCTCATCGGACTCGGCCGGAGTGCGCGGGGCGTCGAAGAAGGAGCCGGGCACGCGGTGCAGGACTTTGTCCGCCATGGGCTTTCCGGCCAGGGCTTTGGACACCGGGTCGGTGCGCCACACGTAATTGAGCAGGTCGCCCACCGGCGCCTCCGCCTGCTGGGCGTGCGCCGCGGGGCTGCCGATAGCCGCTGAGGTGGCAATTAGAAACGCGGCGGTAAGCAGGCGGGCGGCGGACGAGCGGCGCATGGCAACCCCAATCACATTGGCAACATGAGTATCAACAGAGACATTCAACCACATCCTTTTCCTCCGCGCGTAGGCATTGCGCGCAGCTACAGTGTGGCCATGACGCAATCGCCAAAACTGACTGGACACCTCGCCAACTTTGAACCGGCCATCGACGCCACACGTCAAAAGCGCGAGGACCTCTACAAGTGGTTCCACCAACACCCGGAGCTTGCGATGCAGGAGGTGGAAACGTCCACACGCATCGCCGAAGAGCTCGCCGCCATCGGCTACGACGTCACGCCAGTGGGCGCGACCGGCCAGGTCGGTGTACTACGAAACGGTGACGGCCCGACGGTGTGCTTCCGCGCCGACTTCGACGCGCTGCCGATCGCGGAGGACACCGGCCTCGACTACTCCGCAGACCCGGCACTGGGGCGCATGCACGCCTGCGGGCACGACATGCACACTGCCGCCCTGTTGGGCGCGGCGGAAGTACTTGCCCAGCACCGCGATGCGTGGTCCGGCACCTTCATCGCCTTATTCCAGCCCGGCGAGGAAACAGGAGCCGGCGCGAAAGACATGAAAGACAGCGGGCTGGCCGACACGATCCAAAAACCCGACGCGGTCTTAGGCCAGCACGTCGGCACGATGATGGAGGGCTACGGCGTGGGCGCTCTCGCTGGCCCGGTGCTTGCCACGTGCGTGCAGACCAAGATCACTATCTACGGCTCCGGCTCCCACGGGTCCATGCCCCACACCGGCATCGACCCCGTGGTCATTGCCGCGAAGATCATCTTGAGCCTGCAGACCATCATTTCCCGCGGCGTGGATCCGCAGGAGATGGCGGTGCTCACCGTCGGCGCGGTGCACGGTGGTGATTCTCCGAACACCATCCCGGATTCGGTGGAGCTGAAGGTCTCCACCCGCACCTACACCAACGAGATGTCCGAGAAGATCAACGCGGACATCGCACGCATCGTGCGCGGCGAATGCGAGATTGCCGGCTGCGAGCGCGAACCAGAGTTTGAAATCGTTGGTTCGGCGCCGGAGTTCTGGAACGACGAGGACACCACGGCGACAGTCATGGCCGCGTTTACAGAACAGTTCGGCGAACAGACGCGAGACTTCGGACGCCTGTCCGGTTCGGAGGACTTCCCCACCATCGCCAACGCGTGGGGCGTGCCGTATTTCTACTGGGTGGTCGGCAGCAACAGCGACCCGGACGCCCCTTACAACCACTCGCCAAAGTTCGCGCCCGACCTCGATCCGGTGCTGGATTTGTCCACCCGCGCGATCATTGCCGGCATCTCCCCGTGGCTCATGAGGGGCTGAGGCGGTACCTTGAGCGCATGCACGAAGCCGCTAACGCCGAACAGCACCAGCCCCAGCAGCAGCGCCCCCGCCTGATCGTCCCGGATCTGGCGCGCGGCACCGCCCTTTTGGGCATCGCGATGGCGAACGCCGCGCAGGCCTGGGTTATCAACGATTGGTCGGAGGACCAGTCCCGGGTGGGCTGGTCCGTGGGCGGTGTGCGCCCGGACAGCGTGATCGACCAGGTAAGCGCCGTCTTCGCGGCCATGTTCATCCACGTGCGCGGCCTGCCGATGTTCTCCACGCTGCTGGGCTTCGGCTTCGGGCTGGTGGCGGCCAGCTTGTACCGCAAGCACTACCCCGCCAAACAAGCCCGCCGCGTGCTGTACCGCCGCTACGGCGCGCTCGCACTGTTCGGTGTGGCGCACATGTTCCTGCTGTTCTACGGCGACATCATGTTCAACTATGGCCTCGTGGGCATACTGCTCGCCGCGATGCTCACGCTCAGTTCAAAAACGCTGCGCATCATCGCCTACACCATCCTCGGCCTGTTCACAGCTTTCGGCGTCGCTGGCGGCATCGCGTCGTTCTACTTCGACGCGTCCGGCGGCTTCAACCAGACCGAACCCACCGTTACCTTCGACACTTTCGGGGAGTATTTCTCGTCCAACCTGGACATGGCGCTTGGGCTGCTGGCCGTGCAGCCGTTCGCTGCGGTGCAACTGTTATCGCTTGCCATCATCGGCTACGTGTGGGCGCGGGAGCAGGTGCTTACCGACGTCCACGCGCACCGCCGCACCCTCATCACCTGGAGCATCATCACCGGGCTGATCATCCTCTGCGTCGGCCTGCCCTGGGGCTTAGCCGCCGCGGGCGTGCTGCCGGACGAGTGGGAGCTGCCACTGTTCGTGCTCAACCAGGCGCTCGGCTACCTCACCGGCCCGGGCATCCTGGCGCTGCTCGCGCTGGCCACGCACGAGCTGAATAACCGGGTCCCGGGTTGGGCGCGCGCGTTCGTGGCGCTGGGCAAGCGCTCCATGTCGGGGTATCTCGCGCAGTCGTTCCTCTTCATCGCTATTTGCACCCCGGCGTTTTTGGGCATCGGCCTGGACGCCTCGGTCACCGGCAAGCTCATCATCGGCTTTGTGGTGTGGCTGATTAGCCTGTTGCTGGCGGTGGCACTGGATCGGGCGGGCAAGCAAGGCCCGTTCGAGTGGGCACACCGCCACCTCTCCTACGGCAAGACGGGAAGGATTGAGCCGAAATATGATCAGCCTCAAATCACTGCATGAGATGACACCTATGCAGGTCCACCAGCTGTACAAGCTGCGTGTGGACGTATTCGTGGCCGAGCAGAACTGCCCCTTCAACGAGATCGACGACCAGGACGCCCACCCCGACACCCGCCACATCCTCGTCTTCGACGGCGACACGCTGGCCGGCTGCGCCCGCGTCTTCCCCACCGAGGACGGCTCGCGCTTCGGCCGGTTTGTGGTTCACCCCGATTTCCGCGGGTCCGGCCTCGGCCCGGAGATCGTGCGCACCGGCGTCGCATACACCGAGCGCTTCGACGGCGACCTCATCGTGGAGGCCCAGTCCGGCCTGGTGGGCTACTACGAGCAGTTCGGGCTCGTCGCCGAGGGCGAGGAGTTCCTGGACACCGGCGTCCCGCACAGAAAAATGCGGCTGGCCCGCTAGGGGCTCAAGCCGCATCGTTGCAGGTAAAACTGCTACTGGTCGGACCTGCGGTCGTCGACAAGCGTGTCGTTCTCGCCGCTGCGATCCAACCTGAAGCCCTCCGGGAACTTCCAGGAATCGTCCTCCGCGTCGTACTCCAGCTCGGGACGCTCGACCTCGTTGCCTTCCGAGTCGTAACCCGGGGCCGGCTTGTTCTCGCCCTGCTCGAGCTTCTCTGCGGTGTCGGTCTTCTCCCAGGTACGGGAGCGGGTCTTGCGCGCGGCGGCGGAGTCGTCGTTCATCGCCTTCATCAGCGAGTACATCATGACGAAGTACATGAAGAAGAACGGCAGCGCGATGATGATCACCACTTGCTGCAGGGCCTCAATGCCGGAGTCGTTGATGAACAGCAGTGCGCCGGTGACCAGGCCCACGGCCACGACCCAGCCCACGCGGTAGAAGGTGGGCGACTTGTTCTCCTCGCCGGAGGCGAACATGTCCATCACCAGGGCGGCGGAGTCCATGGAGGTGACAAAGTAGAACACGATCACCACCAGCGCCACGGTGCCGGTGACGGCGTACAGCGGGTAGTCCGCGAGCAGAGTGAACAGCGCCTGCGGGGTATCGCCCTCCTCCACCACCGGGGTGGTGAGCACGCCCGGATCCTGCTCCTCCATGTCAATGGCCGCGCGGCCGAAGATGGAAAACCAGATCAGGTCAAAGGTGGTGGGCAAAAGCAAGGTGCCGCCAATGAACTCGCGCACGGTGCGGCCGCGGGAGATGCGAGCGAAGAACATGCCCACAAACGGCGACCAGCAGATCGTCCACGCCCAGTAGAAGGCCGTCCAGGTGGCGTGCCAGCCCGGGTTGTCGTTGTAGGAGTCCACCCAGAACATCAGCTCCGGCAGCGACTGCGCGTAGATGCCGAAGGACTCGGTGATCTGACCGAGCAGCTTCAGCGTGGGGCCGGTGAGCAGCACAAAGATCATCAGCAGGATCGTGCCGGCGATGTTCAGGTTGGACAGGATCTTCACGCCCTTGTCCAGGCCGGTGGCCACGGAAATCGAGGCGGCGAGGGTGATCGCGCAGATGATGCCGATTTGTACGGGGGTGACCAGTGGGACGTCCCAAAGAATGTTCATGCCCGCAGAAATCTGCAGCACGCCCAGGCCGACCGACACGGCGAGGCCGAAGACGGTGCCGATGATGCCCAGCGCATCGAGCAGCTTGCCCGGCGCGTCGTAGACCTTGCCGCCGAGCAGCGGCGAGAACATCGACGACATACGCGCCGGCATTTTGCGCTTATACACGAAGTACCCCACGGCCAGACCCGGCAGCGTGAAGATGACCCACATGTGGATGCCGAAGTGGTAATAGGTGAACTGGAACGCCTGGATAATCGCGTCGCGGCTCATGGAGTCGTAGCCCCCGCGCGGCGGGTTGTAGGCGTGGTTCAGCGGCTCGGCCGCACCCCAGAACATCAGGGTCGCGCCCATGCCTGCGGCGAAGAGCATGGCGAACCAGACGGGGTAGGAATACTCCGGCTCGTCGTCGTCATCGCCTAGGCGCAGATTGCCGTAGCGGGAGACGAACACCACGATGAGGAAGACCAGCGTGGCCGACACACCGCCGACGTAGAGCCACGTGAAGTGGTCCATCAGCCAGCCGGAGACGGCCGCGTAGGTCTCACGCGCCTGGTCGCCGAACGCCAGCGTGGCGGCGACGAACACCAGGACGAAACCCAGCGCAGAGAAGAAAATAAGGGGATCAGATTGCAAACGGCGTGTACGCGCCATGCGTGGTCCTATCTAGGGTTTTGGTCTGGTTAGCGTCCGGGCTTGATCAGCGTGCCGGCGAGAGAAGACGTGACGGCGGATCCCACCAGCACGCCGACGGTGTAGAGGATCCCGGTCACCCCCAGCATCTGCAGTAGCCAACCGAAAAACAGCGCGCCAACGACGGCGCCGGCGATTGCGACGACCCAACGTCCCATAGTGAAAACCTTCCTTAGCTTTAATTTGCGGTGTGTTCGAACCACGGTACCGATTTGCTAGGCTCAGCCCCCGGAACACGGGCTTGAGAGGGATGAAAACCGTGGCTGATACCGAGCAAAAACTCCTCGAACGATTCATGTGGCTTTCCATCGCCGCAGCAGTGCTGACCATCGTGTTGAAGGCCACCGCTGCCTGGGTGACGGGCTCTGTGGGCTTTCTTTCAGACGCCATCGAATCCGGCATCAACCTCATCGCCGCCGCGGTGGGCCTGTGGGCGCTGAAGCTGTCGGCGAAGCCCGCGGATGCCAACCACCACTTCGGTCACGCCCGAGCCGAGTACTTCTCCGCCCAGGTGGAGGGCTCCCTGATTCTCCTGGCATCCGTGGCCATTATTTTCACCGCCGTGGACAGGCTGCTACACCCCGTGCCGGTGGAGCAGCTCGGCATCGGCCTGGTCTTTTCCGTCGTGGCCACCGTGATCAACGGCGCGGTCGGCGTGGCGCTCATCCGTGCGGGCAAGAAGTACCGCTCCACCACTCTGGATGCCGACGGTCACCATTTGCTCACCGACGTCTGGACCACCGTCGGCGTCATCGTCGGCATGGCGTTGGTGTGGCTGACCGGCTGGCAGCCCCTCGACCCGATCGTGGCACTAATCGTGGGCGCGAACATCATGTTCACCGGCTACAAGCTGCTCAAGGGCGCAATCCTGGGCCTGCTGGCGGAGTCGCTGCCGAAGGAAGAAAACCAGATCGTCCACGCCTACCTGGACGAGTACGCCGCCGCCAACGGCGTGAAGTTCACCTCAGTGCGCACCACCGCCGCCGGCCGCGAGCGCATGGTCAACCTGGTCATGCAGGTCCCCGGCGACTGGACGGTCGCCCGCGCCCACGACCGCGCCGACGAGGTGGAGGTCGGCGTGGCCGAAGCCCTCGGCGGCGCGGAGACGATCGTCCACGTGGAGCCGCTGGGGCACCCCACCCGCACCGGCCCGCTGACGGTATAGGACCGCGCTGTTAGTCTCGCAGCCATGTTCGCCGCACTGCTCATCGCCGAGGTTGCATTTTGGGGGTGCCTCTTCCTTGGCTTGCTCGCGCGCTACACCTTCCAGCAGCCGAGAATCGGCTTGTGTCTGCTCGCAGCGACCCCGGCAATCGACTTACTGCTGCTCATCTACGCGGCCTTCGATTTGCACAACTCGGGCCAAGCCGACTTCTTCCACGGTTTCTCGGCGTTTTACGTGGTGTTTTCCGTCGTGTTTGGGCGGGATCTCATCGACATGATGGACCGGCGGTTCTCGGGCGCCGAAGACAAGCCGAAGCAAACGGGCAGCTTGGGCAAGTGCGTGCTCGCCAGCGCCATCACTGCGATTGTTTTGGTCGGGCTCATCGCGATCACCGGGAAGGCAGGAAGTTTCTGGCTGCTGTACTGGCTAATCGCCGTCGCATTCACACCGCTGATGTGGTGGGGACTCGATCGCTGGAATGCGCGTCGCGGATCGAAGTAGCAACCCGCGCGGATCTGCTAGTTCCCTTTTTGGCCAACTAGCAGATCAAGTGTCCAACTTTGTGTTTGCCCAGGTGTTATTGGAACTGAACCCCAGCAACAGCGTCATCTGCTAGTTCTGTCATGTCTTGACACTTTTTGGACATGGAGTCTGGTGAGTTTTTGGACGCGGAGTCTGGTCACTTATTGGACATCA
>NZ_JANRML010000161.1:0-501 GCF_026930265.1 Corynebacterium pilbarense | reverse complement strand
GCTCAAAACTTGCCAAAATATGCATTGTACTTAGTAGATTATGCGGGCAGATTTTAGGCAATTTTCAACAGTTAAATTAGGAGTTATTGAAGAGTTTGGTTAGGGTTTTTTGCAACCCTAATGGATGTAGGTTAAAGTTTGTAACAGAAATTAGAGTGTTGGGAGAGAGGGGACACCCTAATGGGGGAAGACTCCTCTCAATGAGGAAAATCAACTTCAGGAAAGAAACCTTTCAAAAGACCAAAAATTGTTCTTCCCAAAGCAATGATTTTATCTCTCCAATGCAAAAAAATATGACTAGCTCCTTTACTATTGGGTTAATGGAGTTAACTAAACAAATATATTATAGAAGCTACCTCCTTGGGGGTGTAAGCCCTTTTACTTCCCAAGGCAAGTTTCTCTAGCTAGGGTTTAAGCTAAGAGGGTGTATGCCCTTATACTTCTCTTAGCAAACCCGTGTTTAACCAATGAGATGAAGCATAAAGTGATGAAGACTATGGT
>NZ_JANRML010000160.1:0-502 GCF_026930265.1 Corynebacterium pilbarense | reverse complement strand
CACAGTCGTCGACCCCAAACGTCCATGAATCCACATCCCCTCAAGGGCATAGTCCTGTCTAGGAGACAGTTCCCCAACCCCTCACTCAAATTCCCTTCTTTTACCCTCCACCTGGTGTCGAAGCTTTTCAGGTAGCCGCAACACTCACACTACCCAATATGGTGTTAGCAATCCCAGTGTGGTATTTACATCCACCTGAGATGGTCCCTCGCCCACAGGAAGGCCTCCCCATGATGATTCATGTCCTCACCCCCACTACCCCCATACTCCTTACCCCCCCTGCTACAGCTGGGGGCAGGCAAAAGAAGAAGGATCCCACAGCTCCACTTCCTCCACGCATCCCACCACCTTATGCACTATGTGAGAAAGAGGGTCACCAAACCAACAACTGCCCATCATTACCAGAATTACGGAATTTGATTCCACTCAATCAAACTCCCACAACACCCATCACTACTGCTAGTCCCACTGCCACCACCCAGCCTTCCAGTAGTAAAGGGTT
>NZ_JANRML010000159.1:0-502 GCF_026930265.1 Corynebacterium pilbarense | reverse complement strand
CAGCAACCATGAGGTCTCTGGTCTTTCTTCTGCTCATCGGAGCTGCTTTTGCCACGGAGGACGACAAGATCGTCGGAGGGTATGAGTGCACGCCCTACTCCCAGCCTCACCAGGTGTCTCTGAACTCTGGGTACCACTTCTGCGGAGGCTCCCTGGTCAATGAGAACTGGGTGGTGTCTGCAGCTCACTGCTACAAGTCACGTGTTGAAGTGCGTCTTGGCGAGCACAACATCAGGGTCAACGAGGGCACGGAGCAGTTCATCTCCTCCTCTCGTGTCATCCGCCACCCAAACTACAGCTCCTACAACATTGACAACGACATCATGCTGATCAAGCTGAGCAAGCCTGCCACCCTCAACCAGTACGTGCAGCCCGTGGCTCTGCCCTCCAGCTGTGCCGCCGCCGGCACCATGTGCAAAGTCTCTGGCTGGGGCAACACCATGAGCTCCACTGCTGACAGGAACAAGCTGCAGTGCCTGAACATCCCCATCCTGTCCGACAG
>NZ_JANRML010000158.1:0-503 GCF_026930265.1 Corynebacterium pilbarense | reverse complement strand
GGTCGTCGATCCGAGCCGCAAGGGCCATTGGATTTGCACGTGGAATCGTGTATCGGGGTTTCGTGGATCGAAACTCTGAAATATTGTAACGGGAATCACGATATTGCGATACGTGATATCCCGACAGGTGGGTAGACAGTGTGGGCCACAGAGAGTCGAAGAAGTGGAGTACAGGTGGCACAAATTCATCGGGACCTCGCCGCTAGGAGTTCTAAATATTTGGTGTTAGGATTCGCGATCCCGCGAAGTCCAAAAGTTCCGACAAGATAAGGGACCATTGAAAAATCAAAGCCGCGAGCTCATCGGAGTTTCATCACAATGGGGTTCGGTAAATCCTTTTGCTTAACATCGCGAGCGCCGAAATCCCGATAGGGAAAATCTCGATAAGAGAAGGAGTGGTCAGCGTTGACTTGCATCGGGGTTTGGGGTTTTGAGAATCCAAAACACTCGACCACAGGACTCACGAAATTGCGGAGTCCGATTTCTCGATAGAAGAAAGGGAG
>NZ_JANRML010000018.1:0-25627 GCF_026930265.1 Corynebacterium pilbarense | reverse complement strand
CTGGAAACACGGCGACCCACCACTACGCCCCGAATGAACAAAACCGGCACCCCAGAATAAAAACAACTGAGATGCCGGTCCGTCCAGCATGTCGCGACTCATGCGTCAAGCATGACGCGACTCATGACATGGAGGGAATGACGGGAATCGAACCCGCGTCTTCAGCTTGGAAGGCTGAGGTATTAGCCACTATACGACATTCCCATACGCCAAAAGCGCTGTTGGGAATGTTAGCGCAGCCGGTACGGTTGAACCAAACACGTGACCAGACACGCAAAGGAGCCACTGTGTTCGGACTACTTTTCCTGCTGTTCATCCTTGCCCCCATCCTGTTTTTGCCGATGATGGGCGGGCAGCGCCAGGTGCAGCCGTCGCGCCGCCAGGTGGCGCAGCAACAGCAGCTGTCTTTCGACGACGCATACGCCGACGCCAAACGGTGGACCGACCGCCTCGGCTCGCAGGTGCTGAACCTCTCCGGCAACGACACCGCGTCGCAGCAGGCGATGGCCGACGCCTCGGAACGCTTCAACGCGGCATCCGCCGGGCTGAGCGACGCACGCTCCGTGAAACAGGCGATGCTGGCCCGCGAGTCCGCGCTGGAGGGCCTGCACTACGTCAACGCGGCCCGCGAGATCATGGGCCTACCCGCCGGCCCGCAGCTGCCGGAGCTGGAGGGGCAACGCCAGGCTGGGCGCGTGACCGAGCAGCGCACCGTGACCCAACAGGACGGCACGCAGGTCACGGCGTCGCCGCACGCCACTGCGCAGACCCCGCACTACTACCCCGGCGGCGCCGTTGCGGGCCGTCCGGTGCCTGCCGGCTGGTACTCCACCGTCTGGTGGGGCCCGGCGATGATGACCGGCGTGTGGGCCGCCAGCTCCATGATGTTCTACTCCACCATGTTCGCTGGCATGTCCGGCGTGGCGTCCGCGGAGGCGTTTGAGGCCGGCGGGCTCGGCGAAGGAATGGACGGCGCCGGCGACATGAGCGAAATGGGTGACATGGGCGACATGGGCGACGCCGGCGGCGGAGACTTCGGGGACTTTGGCGGCTTCGGCGACGGCGGCGGCTTTGACTTCGGGGGATTCGACTTTTAGCCGTGCGTTACACTGCACAGCGATCGCGAACCCCAGAAAGCTCGAGAGCAAGGAGTGGCCGTGCGCATTGCTGTGCTGCTGAAAGAAGTGCCGGACACGTACAGTGACCGCGAAATGAACCTGGAGACAGGTTTGACGGACCGCTCCGGTGACGTCGTCGCCGACGAGGTCAGCGAACGCGCCGTCGAAGCCGCGCTGCGCATCGCCGAAGCGGGCGAAAACGTCGAGGTGGAGATCTTAAGCGTCGGCCCGGAGTCCTCCGCCGATTCGGTGCGCCGCGGCATCGCCATGGGCGCGAGCGAGGCGTACATCGTCTCCGACGACGCACTCACAGGCGCGGATGCGACGTTGACTGGTGAGGTGTTGGCGAAGCTCGTCGAGAAGCAGGGCTACGACCTTGTCATCGCAGGCGCCGAGTCCTCCGACGGCAGCACCGGCGTCATCGCCCCCTTCATGGCCGAACTGCTGGATTGGCCGGTGCTGACCAACCTCACCGAGCTGACGCTCGAGGGCGACACCGTGCGAGCCACCCAGGCTTCCGACGCCGCCACCGCCCAGCTTGAGGCCCAGCTGCCGGCCGTGGTGTCCGTGGCCGACGAGTTCGCGGACCCGCGCTTCCCCAACTTCAAGGGCCTCATGGCCGCGAAGAAGAAGGAGCTGCGCACCGTCACCCTCGCCGAGCTCGGCGTAGACCCGGAGGACTTCACGCATCCGCGCGCCATCATGACCAGCATCGAACGCCGCCCGGAGCGCGAGCGCGGCGAGATCATCGACGGCAATTCCACCGCCGCGGCCCGCCTGGTGGACTTCCTCGAATCCAAAAACCTCATTTAAGGAGCAGCCATGACCCAGATTCTTGTTGTCCCGGACAGCTCCTTCGACGGTGCGGTCAGCCCCGGTGCGGCCGAGCTCATCGGCGCCGCGTCCGCCGTCGGCACCCCGGTGGTGCTGGCGCAGGACCGCGCGCACGCCGAGGCGCTGGGTGCCGTCGGCGCCGCTGTCGTGCTCGTGTCCAACGCCCCGCTTATCGACGCAGCTGCCGCCGCCTTCGACGAACTCTTCCCAGCAGCCGTACTGTTCGCCCACACCGTGCGCGGGCGCGAAGCCGCCGGCCGATTCGCGGCGCGCAAGGGCAAGGCACTGCTTACCGACGCCACCGGCGTTACCCAAGACGACCAGGGCATCGTCACCGAGCACCAGAACTTCGGTGGCGTCTACACCGCCACCGCCGCGTCGACGCACTCTGCGCCGGTGATCACCGTGCGCAAGGGCGCTGTGGACACGCGCGCAGACGCGACCACGCCTGAGGTGCGGGAGTTGGAGGTGGCGCCGTCGGGGCGTCGAGAGGCAGAGGTGCTCTCCGTGACCCCCGTGGAGCGCACCTCCGACCGCCCCGACCTGCTCACCGCCGACAAGGTGGTCGCAGGCGGCGTGTCCTTGGGCGACGAAGACATGTTCGAAGACCTCGTCGGCGGGCTCGCCGACGCCCTCGGGGCCGCTGTCGGCGCCACCCGCTCCGCCGTCGACGAAGGCCAGGTCGCATACGAGGCGCAAATCGGGCAAACCGGCGTGATGGTCAGCCCGAAGCTCTACATCGGTGTCGGCATCTCCGGCGCGGTGCAGCACCTGGTGGGTATGCAGACCGCCGACACCATCGTGGCGATCAACTCCGACGAGGACGCCCCCATCTTCGACATCGCCGACTTCGGCATCATCGGCGACCTTTTCGACCTGGTGCCGGACATCATCTCCGAGATTGAGGCGCGCAAGTAATGCAGGTAGAACTCCGCCGAGGACTGCCCCGCGTCGAGGGCGGCGAACCGTGGCCGCCGGCCGGCACCGTCGACGTTGCAGACGCGCCGGTTGAGGCCGCGCCGGATGCCGCTGAGCCGGTTGAGACCGCGCCGACGCCTGTCGCCGCCGACACCGTTGAGGTGCCGCTGCGCCGGGGCCTGCCGCGTGTGCCGGGCGGCGATCCGTGGCCGCCCGCCGGGACCGTTGCCGTGCCCGCCGCGACCGCCGCTGCCGTCGTCGGATCCGCCGACGCGGAGCCCGCGCACACCGTCGAGGTGCCGCTGCGCCAGGGTCTGCCCCGCGTCGAGGGCGGCGAACCGTGGCCGCCCGCGGGCACCGTGCGCGTCGCCGCCCCCGCACCGGAAGCTGAGCCCGAACCGCAGCCGGAAACCGAGACAGCACCCGCGGCGCCTGTAGCGGCGACGGTGGTCGACGACGCTGTCGCCAAGACGGCGCCCGAGCCAGCCCCGAAACCCGACCCGAAACCAACCCCGCAGGCGGCTCAGCAGCCGGCTCGGGTGGAGTCGGCGGGGAAACCGGAGGGCGTCGCAAAGCAATGGCTCCCTTGGGCGATTGGTGCCCTCCTGCTGCTGGCCGCGGCCGTTTTCGGCGCTCGATGGTACGTGGGCACCGAGGCCGGCGCAGACTTCATCGCCCGCTACAACGGCATCCAGCCGCTGCCGGACAACGCCCCTGTCGGCCTTCCTGGATGGCTGAACTGGGCGCACTTCTTCAACATGTTCCTCATGGCGCTGATCATCAAAACGGGCATCGACGTGCGCCGCGAGAAACGCCCCGCCGCCTACTGGCAGCCGACAAAGGGCGGCAAGAAGATTTCGGTGACGCTGTGGCTGCACCAGGCGCTCGACATCGCGTGGGTCGTCCTCGGAGTGGTGTTCTTCGTGCTGCTGTTCACCACCGGCCAATGGATGCGCATCGTGCCCACCAGCTGGGAGGTTATCCCGCACGCGGTGTCGGCGGGCCTGCAGTACCTCTCGCTGGACTGGCCGACGGAGAACCCCTGGCTGCACTACAACGCGCTGCAGGAGTTGTCGTACTT
Organism: Corynebacterium pilbarense; assembly: GCF_026930265.1. Classification (NCBI taxonomy): domain Bacteria; kingdom Bacillati; phylum Actinomycetota; class Actinomycetes; order Mycobacteriales; family Corynebacteriaceae; genus Corynebacterium; species Corynebacterium pilbarense. The sequence goes on along the minus strand of NZ_JANRML010000018.1, from coordinate 21,676 downwards.
CATCACCGTGTTCATCGCGTCGCCACTGGCCATCGCGTCCGGTTTCCGCATGAGCAGCATGTGGCCGGCATCGTGGAAGGCCGTGCCGATGTCGTGGGCGCGCGCGGTGCACTTCCCCACCATGATCTACTTCGTGGCGTTTGTGGTGGTGCACGTCTTCCTCGTGCTCACCACCGGCCTGCGCGGCAACATGAACGCGATGTTCGCCGCGCGCGAGGACGCCACCAGCTGGATCGGTGTGGTGTTGTTCCTGATTGCGGCGGGTGTCACGGCGTTGGGCTGGTTCTTCGCGCGCGCCTCCGTCGTCGCGCCTGTGGCGGGTGCGACCGGCAAGGTGTCCAAGCGCTAAAACTTCGCAGCGTCTGACGCGGTGGTGCTGGTGCGCCACCGCGTTTTGCGTTGCTGTGGACAACTGTGTTGCGGAGTCAACAACCGGCGGCGGTTATCCACAGATTTTTCGCGGATGCTTTTCGACGCCCATCCGTTGCCCTAGCTTTCAGCCCATGAACTTCACCGACTTTGTTTCCGCAGGCGTGGGCGTGCTCGCCGACTTCGACCGCGATACCGCTATGGCCGCCGGCCTATCGTCTGGCCGGGTGCGCGATTTGGCGCGGGTGCACCACACCTACTTTGGGCCGACCCAGTTCACCCGCAAACAACGCGAAGCTTTAGCCGCCGCCGAGGGCATGCCCGTCGACCAGCTCGTGCACATCGAGAAAAAGTTGCTCGCCGTCGAAGGAGCCGCGGAACGCTGGCGCATCCGCCTCGACCTGGTGCGCCACCGCGGCTCATATAGGGCACTGACCAAGCGCATCAAACGGCTGATCAAACAACCCATCAAACCAGCCCCACCCTCGTGCCGGTTCTCCCGCTCGAAGGCCGGCATGCGCACCATGATCCTGACCTACAACGAGCGCGACCTGGCCGATCTTGAGCACCTGCTGCGCAAACTCATCGACGCAGACGACCCGGCGGCCGCCCAAATGGCCCACACCCTCATCGGGATCCTGCGCGACGGCAAAGGAGTACCGAAGGCGAACTTCCGGCCGATCATCCTGGTGCCGATCGCCGACTGGGCCCGCATCCAATCCGGCACCGGCGATGAGGTCACGCTGATCTGCACCGACGGCACCACCATGACCGGTGCCGAATACATGGAGCACGAATTCGGCGACGTGTTAGAAGTCGCCGCGTTCCACCCACAAGAAGGTCCCGTCAACCTTTACCACGCAAAGCGCTGCGCCAACCCAAAACAAAAGGTCATGTCGAAGCTCACCTGCCCGGCCTGCGCGTTCCCGGACTGCAAACACTCGGCGGAGACCACACAAACGCACCACATCAACGCCTGGCGCTTCGGCGGGATGACCAACATGGACAACCTCGCCGAACTCTGCCCGTTCCACAACGGGGTCAACGCCGACAACCGGCACGGCCCGTTCGGCTACATCGACAACCCCAACGCCCGCATCCACTGGGTCGCACCCAACGGCACGAAAGTTCCCATGACCACCCCGGGCGCGATGGAACTGCTCTTCGACTAAACCCACCCCAACACACCCCGCCCCACCCGGCGGGCACATCGGCATGCCAAAAACGGCTACATCGGGCGGCCCATGTCGGTGCGGGAAATCTCCACGGCCTTGCGGATCACCTCGGCCAGGGCGGCTTCGACGCGCACACGTGATTCGTCGTTTTCCAGCAGGTCTTTGCGCACCTCGAACATCACGGCCAACACGGAGGTGTTCTTGTCGTAGTCCACCGGCACGTAGGCCCCGGCGAAGGGGGTGTTGCGCTCCACGTTGAATCCGGCGGCGGTGAAGGTGCGGTCGGCTTCGTCGGCAAGCACGGCGGGTGTGTGCACGGAGTGGGTGCCGATGCACACATCCGGCAGGAGTTTGCCGGGGTGGATGCGGTACTCGTCGGGTTGGTTGTTGTAAGAGTGCACGTCCACGATCACGGCGCAGCCGCAGTCTTGGATACGGCCGGAGACCAGCTTGGACACCGCATCGGCGTACGGGAAGTAGTACTCGGCTTTCAGGTCGGCGATGTCCATGTCCAGCGGGCGCAGCGGGTTGCCGTCGCCGAGTTTGAGGAAGATGGCGCCGCGCCCGGTGGAGTCCATGGATTCGCGTTCGTTGGAAAACCGCCCCGGGTCCGCGACCAGGCGGGAGAGGTTGTTCACGATCATCCACGGCGCGCAGCCGGATCGCTCAGCGGCGGCCGCGGCGAGGATGTCGGTGTGGTCGTCGGTGACGCGGTCGAGCTCGCGCGCAATTTGTTCGTCGGTGGCGATGAAGTCGGCGGCGACCTCGGCCGGGATCTCGCGCGACGCGTGCGGCACGTGCACGATCACCGGGCAGTCAGTGCTTCCTTCGTGGATGGTGAAGTTCATGGTTCCGCAGGATATAGCGCTCTGGGGCTTCTTGCTTCTCGACGGCACCTTCGGCCTCAAACGCCTCCAACCAACCTTCCATGGGGAAGGTTCCCCATTTGTCATGGAATCGGTTGGCGTTGGCGACGATGTCGTCGAGGTGTTCCCACGGCGGCGAGGACACGGGGTGCCACTGGTGGTAGGCGTGGGCGCCGCCGACCCAGACGAGCGGAATGCGGTGGCGCTGAAGCTCCCGGGCGAAGTCGGTGTCTTCCCCGCCGTACCCCTGGTAGCCGGCGTCGAAGCCTCCGAAGTCGCGCTCGATGCGCGCCCACGTCTTTGCGGTAAGGGCAAAGGAGAGGGACCAGAACAGGTTGTAGTTGTCGGCGTCGACGAGCTTGCCGTCGGCGGGGTTGGGGCGAGCCGAGTGCGGGTCGGGGTCGGTGACGCGGATTTGTCCCTCGTCCATGTAGGTCACCGGGCCGGCGGCCACGGCGTCGGGGCGCTGCTGCAGCGCCGCAACGTAGCGTGGGACGAGCGCGTCGGAGGCGAGGCAGTCCGCGTCGAGGAACACGAGCACCTCGGCGCCGCGCTGGGTGGCCACCTTCGCGCCCAGGTTGCGGGCGGCGGCGAGGTTGTCAGGCCCCGCAATCACGTGGCTTTTCGGCACGGCTTTGCCCAGCACGTCCGCATCGGCGAGCGCGACGGTGATGTGGTCGACGCCCATCGGCATGAGGTTGACCTGGTGAGTCAGGTGGTCGCGCCGGTTCGCGTCGGCGAGCGTGATCACGCAGGTCGCGGGCTGGCCGGGGTCGGCGGCCACGCCGGCGATGACCTCGGCGGCCCGGCGCGCCGCGCCGTGCGTCTGCCATCGGCCCCAGTCGGTGTCGCGCCGGCGCAGCAGTTCGGGCCATTCTTCGGGGGCTGGGAAGGCGTTTCGTACCGTCGCTAGGCCTTCGAGCGCTTTCGCGCCCGCCTTTTGCTCGGTGAAGGGGCGCGGCTGCGGAAGGATCACCGCCGGGGTGTCAGTGGCGGCCAAATCCGCCACGGAATTTTGCCCGCCGGCGGTCACGGCGATGCCCGCGGACTGCAGCAGCTCGGTCGGGTCGTCGACGTGGTTGTCCCCGCCCAAGAAGGTGAACCGGTACTCAGGGCAGGCGCGCTGCACCGCCTCCCAGTCCTCGGGCGACCACGTCGAGCCGCCCAAGCCCGCCATCACGACCACGTGGTTCGGGTCGCGCTGTACCCCCGCGCGCGGGGACAGCCGCGAGATCCCGCCGACGGCGTGCAGCCGGTCGGCGTGGGCGCGCAGGTGGCTGGGCACCTCGACCCAGTCCGGCCACGCCGCCACGATCGCGTCGGCCTGCGTGTACGCCAGCTGGTGCGGGGCGTCGCCGCGGTAGCCCGGCATCGCGTGCACCACCACCGGGATACCCATTAGACGCACGAAGGCGGCGACCTCGTTGGACACGTCCACGTAGAACGCCTCGGGCTGGTTTTCTGCCACCCAGTCGGCGATCTGCGCGAACCGCGACGCGATTTGCGGCGCCCCGTACGGTGCGTAGTGCAGCGTGCCGCCGGCGGTCATGGCGCGTGCGCTGCGTAGGGGCCGCGGGGTGTCGCTGGCGTCGTCGAGAAGTGCAACGTCGCCGCCTGTGGTGGACAGGATCTGCACTTCGTGGCCCATCGCTCGCAGTTCGCGCTGGATGGCGCGGCAGCGGTGCAGGTGCCCGGAGCCGTGGTGGTGGGCGTAAATCCCGATCATTTTCCTACCTTTCCAAACGCCGCCACCTGGCGGAAGATGTCGGTGTAGTGCTTCGCGGTTTGGGAAAGCGAATGCCTATCGACGACCCAACGGCGCACCACGTCCCTACCAATCCCACGCGCCTGCATAATCGCGGCGGCGAGTGCGTCGACGTCGTCGGCTGGGGCGAGTGCGGCTGGGGCGTCGCGTAGCAGCTCGCCCATGCCGCCGCGCCGAAACGCTGCAACGGGGGTGCCGCACGCCATCGCCTCGAACGCGACGAGGCCGAACGGTTCCTCCCACCGCGGGCTGACCACGGCGACGCCGCACCCGGCGACCAGGCGCCGCAGTTCCGCGTGGGAGAGCTCGCCGATCCAGCGGGCGCCGTCGCCGAGGCGAGGCTCGATCTCGTCGCGGAAGTAGTGGTGGTCCCCGTTGCGTCCCGCCAGCACCAGTGGCACGCCGGCTTTGCTGCAGGCGTCGATGGCCAAATGCGCGCCCTTTTCCGGCACGAGGCGGCCGAACCACACGGCGATGTCGCCGCCGTCGCCGGGGCGCCACAGTTCCACGTCGACGCCGTTGGGGATGATCACCGGCTCGCTGGGCAGGCGCCAGTCGCGCGCAGTGGTGCGGCTCACGGCGGCGAAGCGCCCGGCGCGCAGGCCGGCCGCGGTGATGGCGGCCTGGATCTCCTCGACCATCGGGGTGTGCAGCGTGGTCAGCATCGGCAGCGGCTCCGGCGACGCGGCCGAGGGGAAGATGTACGGGTTGAGACTGTTGTTGTGCACCACGTCGTAGCCGCGGGCGACCAGCAGTCGGCGCAGCTGCACAAACGCGGCGTTTTCCCGCTCGCGGCCGCCTTCCGGGTAGGTGGTGTCGGTGGCGTCTGCGGCGTCCGCGCCCCAGTCCACCCCGGGCAGTTCGAGTGTTGTGTCGTTGCCGTCGGAGCCTTCGGCGGCGAAGAAGTCCACGTCGTGGCCGAGGTCGCGAAGGGCGGCGACCATGGTGTGGCAGAACGCCTCCAGCCCGCCGGCGTACGGTTCGCGCACCGGGTAGCGCGCGGGGCCGACCAACGCGATGCGCAGCTTGCCGGTGCGCGAGGTCTCCAGTGCGGGTTTCGCGGCAACGGTCACTCGCTCACCACTTTCCTGTAGATCTCCTCGTGCGCGCGGCGCACCTCGTCCAGCTGCTGCACCCGGTCGCCCGCGTACGGCATCGGCCCGCGGGCGAGCAGCCGCGCCGCCGCCTCACCGGCCGCGCGCCCGTCGCCGGCAGCATATACCTCCACCGCTTCCGGTGTGTCTGCCTGCCCGGCGTAGCAGCCGCAGTCCGGCACAACGACGGGAACTCCCAGGTCGCGGCACATTTCCAGCCACCCCGAGTGCGTGCCGCGCGTGTAGGGCAGCACGCACACCCCGGCGCGGCCGACGGCTGCGTGCAGCTCGTCGTCAGTCATGGGCTCATGCACCACAGTGCCTATCGACGCAAGCTCCGCTCCCCCATGCACATACACATCCAACGGCACCTGCGCCGCGATATCGCGGTAGAACTGCGCGTCCGCGACCACGTTAGAGCGCACCGACTTCAAAAACACCGCCGCGCGATCCCCCGGCTCCACGTGCACCGGCTCCTCCACGATCCGCGGGTGCGGCACCACGCGCACGTCCGTCGCGCCGAAGTCGCGGCGCAGCACGTCCGCGGCCTGGTCGGTGAGGGTGATCAGGGCGGAAGCTTCGTCGATAAGCAATTGCAATCGCTGGTGATGCTCGGTCTGGTCCACGAGATGCGGGTTATCCAGGTCGTGGACCGTGAGCACCAGCGGCACCGGCAGCGCGCGGCACAGCTCGGCGATCTGCGCGGGCGTGCGGTGCTCGAAGCCGAAGTGGATGTGCACGAGGTCCACGGCGGGCGGGTCGCGCCAGTATTCGGCCTCAAAGGCGGGGTGCGGCCACCAGTTGCCGCCGATGTCCGGGTCCGGCAAAAACTCCACGCCAGCAGGGCGGATAGCCTGCGTGTACGGGTGACCGGAGGGGATAGACAGAACGCGCACCCCACTAATATAAACGTTTTCGCATACTGTGTTGGCATGCTGCTTGTTGTCGTCGGTAACTGCCAAGCGGAGTCCACCCGCAAACTGCTCATGTCCACCGGACACTTCACCGGCGAGCGCATCGCCCCGGTCCACGAGCTGGAGGCGGCGGACATGGAGTGGTTCTTGGACCTCGTCGCCCGCGCCGACGTGTTAGTCACCCAGCCGATCCGCGACAACTACCGCGGCCTGCCCGTGGGCACCCGGCAGCTTCGCACTTCGGCGCGGCGGGTGGTCGTGCCGGTGCTGCGTTTCGACGGGCTCATGCCCCACCAGGCCATCATCCGCGACCCTGATGATCCGTCGCTGAACCCGCCGGTGGTGCCGTACCACGACCTGCGCACCCTGGTCACGGCCGCGGGGCACGCCCCGGCCGCGCCGCCGTCGCCGGACGCGTTGCGCCGCGCCGCCGCCATGTCCGTCGAGCAGATCCGGCGCCGCGAGCAGGCCCACGGCACGGTTGTGGTGTCGGACTATCTGGAGACCAACCCGGTGTGGCACACCGTCAACCACCCCGACAACGCCACCCTTGCGTTCATGGCATCGCGGGTACTTCAAGAACTTGGGCTTTCCGACGAGCCCGTCGCCCCAGACTACGAAATGCTCGGCGGGCTCGACGCGCCCGTCGACGCCGCGGCCGCCGACGCCCTGGGTGTTTCAGTGACAGGCCGCGATCAGTGGCGCGAGCGCGGCGGCGGGGTCATCGACGCCGACGAGATCCGCGCCGCACAGCTGGAGTTCTACCGTGAGCGCCCGGCGCTTGTCGCTCATGGCCTGCAGCGCCACGCGGAGCGCATTGCGAATCTAGGGTTGCTTGCATGAAACATCTCATCGTCGGCCCCGCGGGCCACGGGGTGACTGAGTACGCCCTCGGGCTCGCCCGCGCCACCGGGGCCGAGGTTCTCCGGGAGGAGACGTTCGGCGACTCCCCGCTCACCGGCCCCGTCCACGTCACGTTCACCGACCACCTCTTTGGCGACACCGCCGAGCGCCTGCTTGCGCGCATCGACGGCCCGCTGTCCGTGAGCCTGCACGACATCCCCCAGCCCGAGGAGGGCGCCGAGCGCTACGCACGCCGCGCACGCGTCTACCGCGAGCTCGTCGAGAAGGCGGACGTCGCGGTGGTCAACTCCAACCACGAGGCGTCCTTCTTTGACGCCGAAACGTCCGTGATCCGCCTGCCCATCCCGGTGATCGACTCCCCCTTCAACCCCGAGCCGGGCAGCGTCGGCGTGCTGGGGTTCCTCTACCCCGGCAAGGGCCACGAGGACCTCATCGACGCGCTGCCGGACCGCAAACTCCGCTTCCTCGGCGCGGTCTCGAAAGGCCACGAAACATGGGCCGAAAACCTCGACGCCGAAATCACGGGCTGGCTTTCCGACGCCCAACTCGCACACGAAATGGGCCGCATCGCCCACCCCGTGTGCCCGCACCGCCACTTCTCCGCCTCCGGCTCGCTGATGGCCTGGCTGGGCGCAGGCCGCACCGTACTGGTGCGCGACTCCGACTACGCCCGCGAGATCGATGCTTGGCTGCCCGGTCGCGTCACGCTGGTGGGGGATGGGGGCTGGCGCGAGGCCGTCGATAGGCATGAGCCCGAACAGATGGACCCGCCGCGCTACGGATGGGCCGAAGTCGCGCAACTGTGGGAGGAAACATGGCGTTTAGCTGGCCTGATGTGAGCGTTGTCATCCCGCACTACAACGACGCGGAAGCGCTCGAGCGGGTCGTCGCGGCGGTGCGGGCGCAGGACTACGCGGGCGAGGTGGAGATCGTCGTGGCCGACGACGGCTCCACCGAACCACCCGCGATCGAGGGCGTGCGCGTGGTGCGCCAGGAGGACAAGGGCTTCCGCGCGGCCGCGGCGCGCAACCTCGGGGCGGACGCCGCGCGCGGCGAGGTGCTCGCGTTTCTCGATGCCGACACCGTGCCCGAGCCCGGCTACCTCTCGGCGGTCGTGCCGCACATCGTGGGGGATGTGCGGGCGGTGGTCGTCGGCGCGCGGCGCACCGGCGCCGAGGACACCGAGCCGCAATGGCTTATCGACGCCTGGTCCGCCACCGCCAACCTCCGCGACGCCGACCACAGCTCCTGGCGCTACATCATCTCCGCGGTGCTGACGTGCTCGCGCGAGTTCTTCGACGCGGTCGGCGGCTTCGACGGCACACTCGTCGGCTACGGCGGCGAGGACTGGGAGTTCGGCTTCCGCGCCTGGAACGCGGGCGCGTCGTTCGTGCACGAGCCGACGGCCGTCGCACACCACGCGGAGGAGGACTTCGGCAAGCGTTACGACGACCCGACGGCCGCCACCGCCGTCAAAAACGCCGAGTCGCTGGCGCTGGCCCGGCGCGTGACCCACCCACTGGCGCGCCCGGACGGGGTCATCTTCGACACGTTCGACATGCAGGTGGAGGTCCCGGAACTCGACGGCGAGGGGGTGCGCGACTTCGTCATCGCGGAGTGGCTGAAAGTCGGCGCGTACGTTCGCGTGGCGGAGGTGCCGGCGCTGTTCGCGGACGACCCGCGCGTGGGCACCGACGAGGTCGACGCGCGGGTGAACATCGCGGTCGGTGCCGGCTGGGCGCCGCAGGACCTCGATGCCCTACTGGCGGTGGAGTACGTGCTCTCCCCCGACGGCACGGTGGTGCGCACGAGGCGCGCCGCCGCGTTAGAGATGGAGCCGGTGACGGCGCACCCCGAGGACATCGGGCTTACTCCGGTGTCTGGCCCGCTGCAGCTGGAGCGCTACTTCGCCGGCTGGTGACGCACTACGGCAGCTCGGGGGCGACCCCGGTGCGCTCGTACTCGGCGAGGATGTCGATGCGGCGCTGGTGGCGTTCCTCTTCGCTCCACGGCTGGGACACGAAGGCGTCGACAATTGCGAGCGCTTCTTCCTCGGTGTGCATACGTCCGCCGATGCCGATGAGCTGCGCGTTGTTGTGCTCGCGGGCAAGCTTCGCGGTCTCTTCCGACCACGCCAAGGCGCAGCGCGCACCCTTGACCTTGTTCGCGGCGATCTGCTCGCCGTTGCCGGAGCCGCCGAGCACGATGCCCAGCGAACCCGGGTCGTTGACCACGGCCTCAGCCGCGGCGATGCAAAACGCCGGGTAGTCGTCCGCGGCGTCGTACTCGTGGGCGCCGCAGTCGGTCACCTCGTGGCCCTGGGCCTCAAGGTGGGCCTTGATCTGGTTCTTACGCTCGAATCCGGCGTGGTCTGCTCCAAGGTAAATACGCATGGCGTTTAGCGTACCTGGGGCATCTCCGTGCGGGTGCGCTTGAGTTCGAAGAAGTACGGGAACTCGGCCAGGCCGACGGCGTGGTCGAACAGCTTGCCCGCCTCTTCGCCTTCGGGCACGCGGGTGATCACGGGGCCGAAAAAGGCGGTGCCGTTCAACGCAACCACCGGGGTGCCCACGTCGTCGCCGACGGCGTCCATGGCGGTGGCGTGGAAGCCGCGCAGCAGGTCGTCGCAGTCAGGCGTGTTGGCCACCTCGGCGAAGTGCTCCGGCAGGCCGACCTCTGCCAGTGCCTTGGCGATGATCTCGTCGTAGGCGCCGTCGCCCTTCTTGCCGCCCTCGCCGCCGGCGTGGATCATCGTGCCCATCGTGGTGTACAGCTCGTCGACCTTCTCGGGCTGCTCCTCCTTGACCTTCGCGAACACGCGGGCCGGGCCCCAGTTCGCCTCCATCATGGCTGCGTAGTCTTCGGGGATGTCGCGGCCGTCGTTAAGCACTGCGAGCGACATGGGCACCCACTCGACCTCGATGTCGCGGACCTTCTCCACCTCTTTGATCCAGCGGGAGGTCTGCCATGCGAACGGGCACGATACGTCAAACCAAAATTTCACTTGTTCCGTCATGGCGCCCACGATAGCGCGTGTAGGCTGCGGCAGATGAAGACAAATTTGACTCGCAAGGACGCGCAGGCGCGCGCTGAACTGATTTCCAACGTCCGCTACGACATCGCCGTGGACATCACGGGTGCCGACGAGTTCACCACGGTGAGCACCGTGCACTTCGACTCGAAGGCGGGCACCACCCACTTCGACCTGGTGGCGGCAGGCTTCGAGGCCACCCTCGACGGCGAGGAGACAGGCCGGGAGCTTTCGCTTAGCGACGGCGCCCACACGCTGACCGTCACCTCCCACGACGCCTACAACCGCACCGGCGAGGGCCTGCACAAGTTCACCGACCCGGTGGACGGCAAGGACTACCTGTACACCCAGTTCGAGCCGGCGATGGCGATGAAGGTGTTCGCCGGCTTCGACCAGCCGGACCTGAAGGCCACCTACACCGTCAGCGTCAAGGCGCCGGAGCGCTACACCGTCATCCTCAACGAGGCGGCCACCCGCACCGACAACGGCGACGGCACCGCGACGTGGACCACCACGATCAACTACCCGCTGTCGACCTACCTCATCGCGATCTGCGCCGGCGAGTTTGAGCGCATCTCCGACACCTACGACGCCGGCGACGGCCGCACCATCGAGCTCGGCCTGTACGCCCGCGCGTCCCTGATCCCCCACATGGATTCGGAGCGCATCTTCCGTCAGACCAAGGACGGCTTCGACTTCTACCACGCCAACTTCGGCCGCACCTACCCGTTCGGCGACAAGTACGACCAGGTGTTCTGCCCGGAGTACAACATGGGCGCGATGGAGCACGTCGGCTGTGTGACGTACCGCGACGAGTACATCTTCACCTCCGAGCCCACCCCGTACCGCCTGGAGCGCCGCAACGACACCATCCTGCACGAGATGGCGCACATGTGGTTCGGCGATTTGGTCACGATGCAGTGGTGGGACGATTTGTGGCTCAACGAGTCCTTCGCCACCTGGTCGGCGGCCACCGCGCAGACGGCGATCGGCGAGTACGCGGACGCGTGGACCACGTTCGCGTCCGTGGAGAAGGCGTGGGCGTACCAGCAGGACCAGCTGCCGTCGACGCACCCGATCGCCGCGGACGCCCCGGACATTGAGACGGCGGAGCAGAACTTCGACGGCATCACCTACGCCAAGGGTGCGTCCGTGCTGAAGCAGCTGCAGGCGTACGTGGGCTACGAGGAGTTCTTCGCGGGCGTGCGCAAGCACTTCGACAACCACGCCTACTCCAACGCCACCTTCGACGATCTACTCGAAGCGCTGGAGGAGGCGTCGGGCCGCGACCTGTCTAGCTGGGCCGAGCAGTGGCTGCGCACCACGGGCCCGTCGACGCTGCGCCCGGAGATCGGCGAGCGCTTCGCGGTGCTGCAGGAGGATCCGCGCCCGCACCGTGTGCGCGTGGGGCTCTACAAGCTTATCGACGGCTCCGTTTCCCGCGTCAAGCAGATCGAGACCGACATCGACGGCGAACACACCGAAATCCCCGAACTCGCCGGCATCGAGCACGACCTGGCGATCGTCAACGACGACGATCTGACCTACGCCAAGATGCGCCTGACCCCGGAGCACCAGAAGTTCGCGTTGGAGCACATCGGCGAGATCGAAGATTCCCTGGCGCGCACTCTGATCTGGTCGTCGCTGTGGGAGTCCGTTCGCGACGGCGAGCTGGTCGCCCGCGAGTTTGTGAAGCTGGTCGCCGCCCACGCCGCTGCCGAAACGCATCCGTCGGTGCAGGAGCGCCTGCTCGCGCAGGCGACGCAGGCGGTTCGCCAGTACGTCGACCCCGCCTGGGAGGGCGAGGGCATGGACCTGCTCAACGCCGCCTTCCGCGGCGCGGAGCCGGCTGCCATCTTCGACCGCGCCCTGGCCCGCCTGACGCCGACCGAGGAGACGATCGCCTACTTCAAGGAGCTCCTGGAGCGCTCCGACAACCAGGAGGTGCGCTGGCTGGCCATCACCAACCTCATCGCCGCCGGCGCGCTTCCGCTGGAGGCGGCGGAAAAGGAGCAGGACAACACGTCGGAGGGCGCGATTTCGCGGCTGCGGGCGAGAGCTGTCGTCGATAAGCGATGGGCTTGGCAGAAGCTCGTCGAAGACGACCTGACCAACCTCGAAGCCCGCTACCTCATGGACGGCCTGACGTTCACCTACGACGGGCTCGAGGGCCTGACCGACGAGTACTTCCGCGCCGCGCCCGCGCTGTGGGAGCGGCTGACCAACGAGATGGCGCAGCGCACCCTCGAGGGCATGTACCCGCGCTGGGACGTCACCGCCGGCGCCGTGGACAAGGCGAATGCGCTGCTGGGCGGCGACGCCGCGGCCGGGCTGAAGCGCGTCATCGCCGAGGGGCAGGACCGCATCGCGCGTGCGGTGCGCAACCGCGAGGTCGACGCTACAGCTGAGTAAGCGCCTGCTCGAGGTCGGCGATGAGGTCGGCCTCCTCCTCGATGCCCACCGAGATGCGCACGAGCTCGCCCGGCACCTCGAGGGCGGAGCCGGCGACGGAGACGTGCGTCATAGTGGCGGGGTGCTCGAGCAGGCTCTCCACGCCGCCGAGGGACTCCGCCAGGCAGAACAGCTTGGTGGACTTGCAGAACGTCTTCGCCTGCTCGGTGGTCTGGAACAGCACGGAGACCATGCCGCCGAAGCAGGACATCTGCTTTTTCGCGGTTTCGTGGCCCGGGTGGGTTTCCAGGCCCGGGTAACACACGCGCGCGACCTGGGGCTGGGCATCCAAGAACTTTGCGACGGCTTCCGCATTGTCGCAGTGCTTGTCCATGCGCACGGAAAGCGTCTTCAGGCCGCGGCCGGTGAGGTACGTGTCGAACGGGGACGGGTTCGCGCCGACCCAGCCGAAGAAGAAGCGCAACTGCTCGTGGAAGCCGGGGACGCGGGAATCGTCGCCGCAGACGATGCCGCCGACGACGTCCGAGTGGCCGCCGATGTACTTCGTGGTGGAGTGCACCACCACGTCCGCGCCGAGGTCGAACGGCTTTTGCAGGTACGGCGAGGCGAACGTGTTGTCCACCACCAGCGCGGCCTGCTTTTTCACGGCGGCGATGGCCTCGATGTCCACGATGTCCAGCATCGGGTTCGTCGGCGTTTCCACCCAGATGGCCTTGGTGTTGTCCTTGACCGCCGCGGCGACCTCGTCCGGGTTGGTCATGTCCACCACGGTGTTTTCCACGCCCCACTGCGTGAACACTTGCTGGATCAGGCGGTAGGTGCCGCCGTAGGCGTCGTTGGACACGACGATGTGGTCGCCGGGTTTGAGCAGGATGCGCAGGATGACGTCGATAGCCGCCATGCCGGAGGAGTACGCGACGGCGTACTCGGCGCCCTCCAGCGCCGCGACCGCCTTTTCCAGCGCAGTGACGGTGGGGTTGCCCACGCGGGTGTACTCGTAGCCGCCGCGCAGCTCCGCCAGCCCGTCCTGGGCGAACGTGGTGGAGGCGTAGATCGGCGTGTTGATCGGCCCGTACAGGCTGTCGGGTTCGTATCCGGCGTGAATGGCGTCGGTAGCAAATCCAGTCATGTCTGCAAACAGTAGACCAAGCGGTTCATCCCGTGGCCATTTTTATGCACTAGACTCGGGACCCGATGAAAGCGCAAACAGAAACTGCCGAAAAGGTCGACGAGGCCGTCGACGGCGTCACCAACTGGTGGAACGACCCAGCCACCCACGAACTCGTGGTGGAACGCCCCCTGAAGATCCTGCTGATCATCGTGGTCGCACTGGTGCTGAGCTGGGTGGCGCGCAAGGTGATCAACCGCGCCACCCGCCACGGCATCGAGCGCACCCCGTTCATCGCCCCCACCGTGGAGGACACCCCGCAGTACCGGGCGCAGGAGGCCCGCCGCCAGCAGCGCATGAAGACGCTGGGCAACGTGGGCCGTTCTGTCGCCGCGATTGTGATTTGGGCATGGGCGATCCTCGCCGTGCTGGATCAGCTGGGGGTGAACGTCGCGCCGCTGATCGCGTCCGCCGGCGTGGTCGGCGTGGCTATCGGTTTTGGCGCGCAGTCGCTGGTGAAGGACTTCTTCTCCGGCATGTTCATTCTCATTGAGAACCAGTTCGGCGTCGGCGACACCATCCAGGTCGGCGACGTGGTGGGCGAGGTGGAGGAGATGTCGCTGCGCATCACCACGCTACGCGACATCGACGGCGCCCTGTGGCATGTGCGCAACGGCGACATCAACCTGGTGGGCAACCACTCCGCCCGCTTCTCCACGGCGCGCCTGCAGATCCCGGTGTCTGTCATGGCCAACCCGGACAAGGTGTCGCGCGTCATCGAGGACACGGCTGCGGCGGCGTGTCAGGACCCGGAGATCCGCGACGTGGTTATGGGCACTCCGACCATGCTGGGCCCCAGCGAGTTCAACCCGACGTACGTGTCCTTCCGCCTTGCCGTGACCACGATGCCGGGCGAGCAGTGGGGCGTGGCGCGCCACCTGAACCACCGCATCCTGGCGGCGTTGCACGAGCAGGATGTGGTGCTCACGGCGATGGATTCTGTGCTTGTAGAGATGAAGGAGAGCAATGGAGATCGGTCCTAAGCAGGAGCAGACGCTTTACGACGCCGTCGGTGGCGACGCGTTCTTCCACCGCCTCGTCGAGGGCTTTTACACGCAGGTCAAAGAGGACGACCTCATCGGCCCGATGTACCCGGACCAGGATTGGGACGGCGCGCAGGACCGCCTGCGCTGGTTTTTGGTGCAGTACTGGGGCGGCCCACGCACCTTCCAGGAAAAGCGCGGCAACCCGATGCTGCGCAAGCGCCACCTCCCGTTCGCCATCGGTGAGGCGGAGGCGGACCGCTGGTTGGAGCTCATGGGCAATTCCATGGAGCAATTTACTGACGACGAGCTGCCGCCCGCCTACCGCGCCCAAATGTGGAACCACATGCAGCGCGTGGCCTACATGATGATCAACCAGGGCCCGCGCGCGTACTAAAACAGCAGGTTCGGCCGGGTGCTGCGGTAGACGGAGCCGAACGGCGCGTCCAGGCGCACCCAGCTGCCGGAGCTGGAAACGCGCAGGTGGCGCGGGATCTCGACGGGCGCCTCGAAGCCGGGGATGAGCCCGAGCGAGGTGCAAGCGAAGATCATCCGCATGGGGATCTCCACGGGGTTGTCGCTGTCGGCGTCGGCGGTGAGCACTACCCCGTCGAGAAGCGAGCGCGGCGGGCCGGCCGGGCCGGAGAACTGGCGCGCTAGGTTGCGGCCCTCGTCCGCCAGGCGGCGCGCGACGCCGATGGGCACTTCCTCGCGGGCGACGAAGCCGCTGGCCGGCGGCAGGGCCCCGGGCCAGGCGGCGTCGCGGGCGGGGCCGACCTCGGCTTCCCCGGCCTTCAACGCGTCGAGTATGGCGCGAGCGCTGACGGTGGCGCCAGGGTGCGTGGTGGTGCCGGAGGTGCGTCGAGAAGCAATGGCATCAAACGGCGTGGTCACGAACACGTCGAGCTGGCCCTCCCCCACCTCCTGAATGCGCGCGGAGGCCTGGGCGTCCAGCGCGAGCGCACGCGAAAGCAGCGCGGTGAGCCCGCGCGCGCCGCGCTCGATGCGAACCTCGACCACTTAGGCCCCGGCCGTCTGAGACAGGATGCCGATCTCCTTCTGCGTGATCTCGCGTGGCGAGGTCGTGGTGGTATCCACCGTGACCTGCACGCAGTCGATCACGCAGCAGACCTTGCCCTGCGCATCCTTGATTTCCTGGTGGGTGGTGAACGACGTGTTGCCCACGTTGGACACCTGCGTCTCCACCGTCACCTCGGTGGTGTTGGGCAGGATCGGGCGGACGTAATCCACCTCGAGGCGGCGCACGAACACCACGAACTCGTGGCCCTGGGAGTAGAAGAACTCCTGCGCGAACGCCAAGCGCGCCTCCTGGGCGAGCTCGATGTAGGCGGAGTTGGTCACGTGCCCGTAGCGGTCGAAGTCGCTCCAGCGCACCGGGATGGTGTGGACGTGGATCCTGTTCGGCTCAGCCATGGGGTACTCCTAACGGGTGAGCTTGCGGTGGGTGACGCGCGACGGCTTCGCAGCTTCCTCGCCGAGGCGCTCGACCTTGTTGGCCTCGTAGTCGCCGAAGTTGCCCTCGAACCAGAACCACTTGCCCTCTTCCACGTTGCCCTCCCAGGCCAGGATGTGGGTGCAGGTGCGGTCCAAGAACCAGCGGTCGTGCGAGATCACCACGGCGCAGCCCGGGAAGGCCTGCAGCGCGTTTTCCAGCGAGCCGAGCGTTTCGACGTCGAGGTCGTTGGTCGGCTCGTCCAGCAGGATCAGGTTGCCGCCCTGCTTCAGCGTCAGCGCCAGGTTCAGGCGGTTGCGCTCGCCGCCGGAGAGCACCTTCGACGGCTTCTGCTGGTCCGGGCCCTTGAAACCGAAGGCGGACAGGTAGGCGCGCGACGGCATTTCGTTCTGGCCGACGTGGATGTAGTCCAGGCCGTCGGAGACGACCTCCCAGACGGTCTCTTCCGGGTTGATGTTCTCGCGGTTCTGGTCAACGTACGAGATCTTGACGGTGTCGCCGATCTCCACCGAACCGGAATCCGCTTCCTCGAGGCCCACGATGGTCTTGAACAGCGTGGACTTGCCCACACCGTTGGGGCCGATCACGCCGACGATGCCGTTGCGCGGCAGGGTGAACGACAGGTCCTTGATCAGCACGCGGCCGTCGAAGCCCTTGTTCAGGTTCTCCACCTCGACGACCTTGTTGCCCAGGCGCGGCGGGGTGGGGATCTGGATTTCTTCGAAGTCGAGCTTGCGGTACTGCTCGGCCTCTGCCGCCATCTCCTCGTAGCGCTCCAGACGGGCCTTGTTCTTGGCCTGGCGGGCCTTCGGGGAGGAGCGGACCCAGTCCAGCTCCTTCTTCAGGCGCTTCTGCAGCTTCTGGTCCTTCTTGCCGGCGACCTCGAGGCGCTCGGCCTTCTTCTCCAGGTAGGTGGAGTAGTTGCCCTCGTAGGGGTAGAGCTTGCCGCGGTCGACCTCGCAGATCCACTCGGCGACGTTGTCCAGGAAGTAGCGGTCGTGGGTAATGGCCAGCACGGCGCCCGGGTAGGTCTGCAGGTGCTTCTCCAGCCACAGGACACTCTCGGCGTCGAGGTGGTTGGTGGGCTCGTCGAGAAGCAGCAGGTCCGGCTCGCTCAGCAGCAGTTTCGCAAGTGCTACTCGACGGCGCTCGCCACCGGACAGGTTGGTCACCGGTGCGTCAGAAGGCGGGCAGCGAAGAGCCTCCATGGCCTGCTCGATCTTGGAGTCGATCTCCCACGCGTCGGCCGCGTCGAGCTCTTCCTGCAGCTTGCCCATTTCTTCCATGAGCTCGTCGGAGTAGTTCGTCGCCATTTCCTCGGCAATCTGCTCGAAGCGCTGCTTCTTCTCAAACAGCTCGCCGAGGCCTTCCTCGACGTTGCCGCGCACGGTCTTTTCCTCGTTCAGCGGCGGCTCCTGCAACAGGATGCCCACGGACGCGCCCGGCTGGAGGAATGCCTCGCCGTTGTTCGGCTGGTCGATGCCGGCCATGATCTTCAGCAGCGACGACTTACCGGCGCCGTTCGGGCCCACGACGCCGATCTTTGCGCCCGGGTAAAACGCCATGGTGACGTTGTCCAGGATGACCTTCTCGCCGATGGCTCGGCGGACGTTTTTCATCGTGTAGATGAACTCAGCCACTACGAATCCCCTTTGTTGGTGAGTGCGGAGGTAAATACCGCACTTAGGGTACATCACGCAGGCGAGTGCCCCGCCGCTTCCAAAGCACGCTGGAAGCGGCGGGGCGAAAGCACCAAAACTAGAAGGGCGCGCCGGCGGCGGCGAGCTCCTCGCCTGCCGTGTCTGTGTCGGTGTCGGCGTCGGTGCGGCTCACCCCGTCGACGTCCTCGGCGCTGACGCGGCGCTCCTCCACCGCCGGAGTGTCCGACAGGCTATCCCAGCCGTTCTCCGGCTCGGAGTTGTCGCCTTCCTCGCCGTTGAGCTTCCTGTTCAGTGCCTTGGCGTCCATCGCCTTGGGCATCTCGTGGCCTTCGAGCGTGTTGCCGGAGACTGACGTGCGCACCGAGTTGACCTGGTAGCGCGCGAGATCGAACGCGACGTGGCGCGCTTTGACCATGGTCTTGGACCGCAGGACCGGCTCGCCCTTGTCGTCTTTGCCTTCCCAGTACTCGTGGACAAGCTTGCCAATGACAATCACCGGGAAGCCTTTGCGCAGCGACGCGCCGGCGTTGATCGCGAGCTGGCCCCAGCACTCGACGTCGACGTAGAACTGGTTGTAGTCCCGCCAGACCTCGTTGCCGTTGTCGTTCTTTTCTTTCTTCGCGTCCGAGGTGGCCACGCGGAAGCGCAGCACGGCGTTGCCGGAGTTGAAGGTTTTGAAGTACGGCTCGGCGATGAGGTTGCCGAGCAGCGTGTAGTCGATGTTGGCCATGTGGTTGGCCCCTTTCTGCGTGTGTGCGGATGGTGTGCGGTTGCAGGGGCGGAGCTTTGCGTCGATAAGCAATTGCCCCCTGCGCGAGCAGAGTCGCACGAAACACAAGCCGGAAAAAGAGGTCGGCCAAATTGTGGATAACTTAACCTGAGAAAATCACAATCCGCAGCTAGCGGCCATGAATTTGAGAAAGCATCTCGTTGTAGCGGCGCCATTCCTCGTCGTCGGTCTCCTCCGCGCGGCGGTCGGAGGCGGCCGTTTCCGCCTTGTCCTCGCGCCACCACCGGATGAACAGCTCGCCGAAGACGATCACCAGCGGGAAGGAGCCGGACGCCCACGCGATGCCGCCGCCGTCCTTCTGCACGGCGAGCAGGTCCGGGTTCCACGGCAGCTCCAGCGAGCGGTAGAAATCCTCGGCCATCACTGAACCAAGCTGCATGAGGTAGACACCCATGAACAGGTGGAACGGCATGGACACCCACAGCCACAGCAGGCGCACCTTCGCGGTTGGGCGGCCTTGAATCTCGTCGGGGCCGATGAGCTCCCAGAAGTAGAGGTAGCCGGAGATAAGGAACACAGCGTTCATGATCACGTGCCCGGCGTGCTCGGAGATCATGAGCTCGTAGAACGGCTGGATCACGTACATGGCGTAGAAGAACACCAAAAACTGGATGGTGGATACCGGCGAGAACGTCACCGCGCGCAGGAACTTCGAGCGTTGGAAGCTTTCGGCCCACAGCCGCGGGTTGAACTCGCCGGCCGGGTACGCCTCGCGCACAAGTGTCAGCGGCGCGCCGAGCACCAGAAACACCGGCACGCCCATGGACAGGATCATGTGCACCGTCATGTGCGCCGAGTAGGAGGCGGGCATGTGCATGCCCATGCCGGAGCTCAGCGTGACGACGAGCGTTGCGCAGCCCAGCAACCACCACAGCGTGCGCGCAACAGGCCACCCCTCCACCCGGCGAACCAGGTGCAGGTAATAGGCCGCCAACAGGATCGCAATCACGCTGAACAACAGCTCCGGGCGCCAGGTGGTCAGCCAGTTGGTCCAGGTCAGCGGCTCGGTGAGGTTGTAGCCCATCTGGATCTGCATGCGGGTTAAGTTCGGGTCCAGCGGCGGCGGGGGCGGGGTGCGGCCGAGCGTGACCGCCAGACCGGAAATCGCCGCCATGATCAGCACCTCTCCCGCGGCGAGGCGGGTAAACGCACGCGGTTGGGTGTGAAGCTGCGGGATGGTGCGCTCGCGGTGGACAAAGCCGATGATGCCGAGAACGATGATGCCGACGGTCTTGATAATCAGCACCCAGCCGTAGCTGTACTGCGTCAGGTCCTCCAGGCGCACCCGCACCAGCGCGTTGACCACGCCCGAGATGGCCATGGCCAGGATGGAAAACAACGCGATGCGTGAGTAGCGCTGGGTGGCGTTGGCGAGGCCGGGGCCGCGTCGTAAAGCATGTGCGACAAGCGCCATCAGCCCGCCGACCCAAAGCAGCATGGCCACGAGGTGCCAGATCAGCGAGTTGGTGCCGAAGTCGTGCGCGCCGCCGGTGGCCGAGTGACCCGTCAGCGCGATCGGCATGACCACCACAATCGCGCCGAGGAACAGCCAGACCTGGGACCACCAGCTGGTCGCCGCGTACCCAAACGCCGCGACGACCGCCGCAAACGCCGCGACGATGAGCCACACGCGCGCGTCCGCCACCTGGTCCAGCGCCTGCGACCACGCGGCCGCTTCGAACAGGACGGTGTTGAGGGGCTGGCCGGAGACGTCGGAAAGCACCAGCGGGATCATGACCAGACCGATCAGCGCGATGCCCGCGCTGGCGTGGGCGCCGGTGCGCGAAGCGAGGTGCCCGTCCACGGTCAGGCGCGCGCCGTTGAGGTCCTCTTGGGTCTGCTTCGGCGCGATGAGGAACGCCGAGAGCAGAAACGAGCCCGTCGCCAGCGCCATGAGCAGCCACGCGACGCCGCGCAGCGCCGGCAGACCCACCGTGGTGGCTACACCCGGGTCCGGGATGCCCAGCTCCGCGAGCGAACCGCCCGAGAACGCCTCCCCCACCGCGCCTGCGACAACGGCCGCGATGGCGAACGCGGCCAAATACAGCGGCCAAGCGGGGGCAACGGTGCGAGTGCGTGCAGGTGCATTCATGCCGCATACCCTACTTTCGCGCCGGGCTGAGCCATAACTACAATCAGCCGGTATTGCCCCCATAGCTCAGTGGATTAGAGCATCCGGTTTCTACCCGGCTGGTCGCGGGTTCGAATCCTGCTGGGGGCGCAAATTATCGCCTTGAGCAGGCATTTTACTGGGCGGTGCGACGCGCTAAGGCCAAAACTTACCGCGTAGGCCCAAAATGACGAGGGGCACTCAATATCGCGGGTAGATAGCCCACTGCAATAAGTAGACAATAACCATGGGCGCCCCGCAGAGACTGGCAATCACGTAAATGGTCCTAACCGTGTTGGCGGAGGTTCCGTAGGTTTCAGCTACTCCAGCACAGACCCCTGCTATGAGCTTGCTCTCCTCGACTCGGTGCCATTTTTCTCGCTGGGACATTATGAACATCCATTCTCAAATGCCGAGATGCCGCTATCGCTGCTTGCCACGTTTGCTTGTTCGCGCAATAAGAGTTTTTACCAGAGTTTAGAAAGCGTTTTCCTAGATAGGGGTTAATGTGCCGTCGACCCCGTTGGCAGTTTGTCTACTTCGCAAGGTAAATCCCCATTAGATAATCTCGGTCGCGAGTTCGAATCCTGCCTGGGCGCTCTCTTTTTCCTGGTCAGAGGGTTGGATCCACAACCTCACCGCCCCGAACAAGGACGGTGCGGACTAAAGCCGTTCACCCCGCCCCACGCTTTTGCAGTGGGGCCCGATTTTCGTGTGTTTGGCGGGCCCGGCAAGGGCAGATTTTGTACGAATCAACCACGCCCCCTCACTGTCAGGCTGGTTGTGAACAACGATCCGTAGGAGGTTTTGTTCATGACTTTGCTCGATGTTCCAGTGTTGATCCCGGAGCCGGACGTGTTGTCTGAGCCGGCTTCGGTCGGCAATCGGAAGGGCCAGAGCCGCCGTGTGCCCCGTCGGGGGCTTCGCGCTGATGATGTGTTGTCCCTTGCTGTGACGGTGCTGGCTCCTGGCGAGGTCCTCGACGAGGATGACCTGGTTA
>NZ_JANRML010000157.1:0-510 GCF_026930265.1 Corynebacterium pilbarense | reverse complement strand
GCTGATAAGGTCTGATGGCTAGAGATGAGGACTTCAGAGCTCGAGCAACAACTTCAAAATATTCAAAACTCGGGTAGGAGTGTAATATGAGTGTACGACTGCACTACCCAGAGGTCTTCGACGGCTCGTCAGTTATGGACTTGATTGATGATCGTACTGAAGGCTTCATTGATTTCGAACAAAGACTTGATTGGACGTTCAGGATGGCCGGGTATGCGGACAAGAGACATATTGCAGAGTGGCCGACTCAGGCTAAGTAACAAACTTCCCTTGGACAATAGCACGACAAGTGATAAGACTCAGGCAACATATCTGTTAATCATAAGTCTACGAAGCAGGAGGCAACGCAAACTCTCCATATGTTTGGAAGGATAACCAAACGAAGGAGGACACAACTCTAAGTAGCGATAACAGCTTCCTAAGGTCATATTAAATCCCAAAGCTTGATGAACAAATGGAAGGATGTGCTTTTTCCAAGTGTAACTCATTGTGCTACCATAAAAAGAAAAT
>NZ_JANRML010000156.1:0-510 GCF_026930265.1 Corynebacterium pilbarense | reverse complement strand
GAAGCACTTTACAGCAAAAAGTGAAATACTCCAGTAAGCTGGGATAATCCAACTAATAGGGTAGTAGTTGGGCTAGAGTTTCTCAAGGAAATGGAAGAACAAATGCTAAAATTAAGAAGAATTTGAAAGCTACCCAAGACAGGCAGAAAATTTATGCTGATAAAAACAGAACCCATAGAGAGTTTAAAGTGGGTGACCATGTTTTCCTAAAAGTGAAAAATAACATGAGTTCCCTGAAGTTGGGAAGTTGCGCCAAGTTGGCAGCAAGATTTTGTGGGCCATTTGAGATCCTGGAAAGGATTGGGCCAGTTGCATACATGCTTGCATTACCTGCATCTATGACTGTACATAATGTGTTTCATGTTTCACTGCTTAAGAAATATGTACCTGATGCTAATCATGTTATCGATTGGACTGTGATTCAGGTGGAACCAGAAGGTGTCCTGCAAGTGCGTCATGTGCGCATATTGGACAGGAAAAGCAAGCAGCTCCGGTGTTAAGGTCCTAACC
>NZ_JANRML010000155.1:0-512 GCF_026930265.1 Corynebacterium pilbarense | reverse complement strand
CTTCTATGCTCATGGGTTAGAAATCGAACATAAACTAATCAAATCATAGACAACTCATGAATTGGGATGGAAAAAGCATTCTTTTTATTACGTAAAGTGAATCAACTTACAAAAGCTGAGATCGGCCACCACTCCTTTAACCTGATCCTGGGCTCCTCTTCTTCTGTCCTTCAACTGCTTTGCTTTAAATCTCCTTTGGCATTAGGAAAGGCTAAAGGGTTGGGACAATGGAATACGTAAATGGGCAGAGTTTCTTCGCTATATTTTTCCTCCTCCAAATGGTACCCCTACCCCTTCTTTTATAGGCTAGAAGGAGCTAGGGTTTTGGACGAACCCTTGGCCATGCATGGCCGGGAGTTTCAGTTAACTCACCCATAGATTTTTGTTCCATCGACAAATTTCCTTTTTTCATGCTTTTGTTGGTCCATGCGGATTGTTTTGGTTCAGCTAGCGTGTACACGCATGCAATAATGAATTAGGGCGTGTGGGCCTTTATTCAAGAGGATTTTCAA
>NZ_JANRML010000154.1:0-512 GCF_026930265.1 Corynebacterium pilbarense | reverse complement strand
GCAAGCATTTGAAGGACTAGGAAAAGAGGAAGAGTATGTAGGAGAGCATGGAACACTAGGAGATGAAGAAGACAAGGGGAGAACTAGGTAATATTGGTTGCTACCAGGTAAGAAGTGGCTAGAGTTGATAATGGGAAGTCTAAGCTAGCCCAAAACAACTCCCAATAGGAACAATGGACATCTTATAAAACATGTCATTGTTGTTCATATTATATGTTCAAGAGTAAATTATAGTAATCAAGGTGAGATACATAGAATTCAACAATCTCTTGAAAAATCTCTATGGCAAGGGTGACCCCACAATGTTTATTAATGAGAAGATGAGTTCCGTCCTATTGTACAAAGCCCCAATGATAAGGACAGGGGTGATGAGTGATGGAAAATGCGATTATTTTGGTTATAAATTGTCAAGTATTATAGTGGCAAGTTGGTCTTTGATCTAACAATTATGAGTAAAAAGGAGACTTAGAGAGGGGAATAAATTTCATTCATCATTATGAGTAATGAGGGAT
>NZ_JANRML010000153.1:0-513 GCF_026930265.1 Corynebacterium pilbarense | reverse complement strand
TAATCTGGAAAGGCATGTAAGAGGGAATACAAGGTCCAGTTAGCACATCCCAATCAAAACGGATGGCCTCATTACTTGGAGGGGGTCCAACGGGAGAAGGAGGAATACCCCTCGGCATGGGAGATTCTGTATCAACGAGAAAAACATGGGCAGTATTGAGTTTACTCTCGAGCGGGAGAGTAGGATCGACCGATGATGAGATCGAATCGACCATTGGGGTTTCATTCCCCAGGGGGCCAAGCCTTGATCACCCAAGCATAGGTATGCCTGCCTTGGGTTTGAAACATGTCATAATATTTGTTGGATGTTTATGTGCAGCTTTTGTCAGGTTCTTTGCATCTATACCCTTGCTTGAAAGTCTACAAAGAATTTCAGTTATCAGTTCTTGTCTTCTAACTTCATACTTTGGGGGGCAATCTGTTACACATCAAAATTACTCAACTGGATAAGTGTCGCATATTCCTCTCACTTGTCGCAAGTGTCGCAACTCCCTTACAACTTTCATAAGTGTCG
>NZ_JANRML010000152.1:0-514 GCF_026930265.1 Corynebacterium pilbarense | reverse complement strand
CTCCCCCTTTCAGGGAGGGTCCTTTCGGACTATACCAAGCTTATCTCAAAAGTGCTCAAACTTTACACGAGATAGAGGCTTGGTCAACACATCAACAACCTGTTCATCCGTGCTAATGTACTGGAGCTTCAAGGCTCCTCTCTGCACCATGTCACGGATGTAATGATAGCGAATCTCTATGTGCTTCGACCTGTCATGGAATACAGGATTCTCTGTCATTTTAATACAGCTTTGATTATCACATAGAATCGCGGTTGCTCTCATCTCCAAATCAAATAGGCATGTCAACAACTTTCGAAGCCATATAGCTTCGCAGCTAGCAGAACATGCAACAATGTATTCTGCTTCCGCTGTGCTGAGAGCAATGTTGGATTGCTTCCTACTCTGCCATGAGATCATGGCTGATCCCAAACTGAAACAACATCCTGAAGTGCTTTTTCTGTCTGAAGCACTTCCAGCCCAATTTGAATCAGTGTCGCCATACAATCTGAAGTCACAATCTCCAGTATAATAG
>NZ_JANRML010000151.1:0-516 GCF_026930265.1 Corynebacterium pilbarense | reverse complement strand
TTCATATATACACATTTTCTTTTTAGAAGGGAAAAACAATAAATTCCACCATAAGACAAATCTCTATACTTTCTCAACTATTTCTACTCATCCTTCCTCCCTAACCTACTTCCAACTCCATTCCTATCCGTCCTCTGCTAGACTATCTTGGAGCGTCAGCTATACTGACCTAACTCCAAATAGAACCCGTAAGTGGAAGTGTCGCTATCTCGACCAAGCTTCCCTAGCAGGAAACTGACAATCATCATCACACGACCTGGGGAGCGTGAACTAGCACCGTCCTCCCATGACTTCAGGTTTCAGAGGATACACGGTGGGAAATGCCTCCACCCCTCCTAATCATAACTAGGGTCCACACCCTACAATGGAATATACAGTGGCACCATGTTGCTAGGGGTTTTGTCATCGTTTATTCGGTTTTGGGCAGTCTCATCATCTGAAATCATGCACTAGTCCACATATCATAGCAATGCATCCAAACCAATATAATTTCACATACAATATTCATATCATAAT
>NZ_JANRML010000150.1:0-517 GCF_026930265.1 Corynebacterium pilbarense | reverse complement strand
TTCTGCCTCAGGTTCTGCATCCGCCTGAACAGTGTGATTTGATAATCCCTTGGGATGAACTTTGCCTTCATCTTCGCAATCATTCGATCCCATCTTTTAATATTTTGCTTGCCTTTGGAACGTCTATCTTCTTGAAGCTCGTCCCACCATAATGCTGCATGTCCTTTCAGCTTAGTAACTGCATGCCTTACCTTCTTGTCCTCTTCAATATCTTTGTAATCGAAGTAGGTGTCGAGTGCTCGGATCCAATCTAGCAACTCTTCTGCATTTAGACTCCCCTCATAGACGGGAATGTCCATCTTCGTCTTCGAGCTCATCCTCGAAATGGCTCTGATCAACCTCTCTGTCGAGGCATCCTCTGCTGTGACCTCTTCTTGGTCATGTCCAGCTTCCTCTTCAACCTCGGAATCGCTGAGCTCTGCTGTACCAGCTCCACGCCTCTGGGTGGTTTCCATCTCTTCGAGTCTCGCCCTGAGATCTCGTATTTGGTGCTCCATCTCTGGGTTACCTGCTGGCC
>NZ_JANRML010000149.1:0-518 GCF_026930265.1 Corynebacterium pilbarense | reverse complement strand
CTGACGCACACAGCACAAAAAAAGCACTACTACGAGGGATCGTTAGACGCAGTTGTCATATCTGATGCACCCACACACACACATGCAAAGAATATAACACATACCCAACACAAAAGAGTGCATGACTTTCATGCTACAGCCATTAGCATGTACCGGACTGAGATAAAAGACAGAATTTTGGAAGCTGCAAATGCTGATTTGCAGTACAGAGGTTTAGTAGCAAAGCTACAACAGCGTGAGAGACCGCAGACCAAGGAAAGTTACACCTTGGGAACTGATGGTTTACTTCTGTATAAAAACAGAGTGTATGTACCCAATGTCCAAGAATTGAAGCTGGCAATTCTAAAGGAGATGCATAATGTGACTTATGCTAGACATCCTGGATATCATAAGACTGTGGCAGCAATCAAGAGCCATTACTTTTGGCCAGGTATGAAGAGAGAGATTATTGAATACATCGCCAGATGTATGGAGAGCCAGAAGGTTAAGGCTGAGCATAGGCACCCAGCAGGGTTGCT
>NZ_JANRML010000017.1:0-30583 GCF_026930265.1 Corynebacterium pilbarense | reverse complement strand
CAGAACAAAAACAACTGGGATGCCGGTCCGTCCAGCATGTCGCGACTCATGCGTCAAGCATGACGCGACTCATGACAGTGGCGGAGGATGTGGGATTTGAACCCACGAGGGTCGTGAAACCCGCACGCGTTCCAGGCGTGTGACATAGGCCGCTAGTCGAATCCTCCAGCGACGCTCGAAAGCGTCTTGCGATATATTAGACCACCCAGCGCCCACGGCCAAAACCGCAGCGCATCCGGCTTATGCGGCCGTGGCTTGTTTCTGGAGGGGCAACATGGCTACAGTAGCGGGCAGGATCCCACGCGGTGTTATCTTGTGAACTCCCCCAGGGCGGGAACGCAGCAAGGGTCAGCGAGCTCTGGCAGGTGCGTGGGGTCCCTTTTTAATGCGCGCTACGATGTAACCCATGTCTCTTTCGGATCTTGATCCCACTCAGTTCTCCGAGCTGGCCCAGCGCACCCGTCAGCAGTACGACGAGCTCAAGGCCCGCAACCTCAACCTGGACCTCACGCGCGGCAAGCCGTCGAGCGAGCAGCTCGACTTCTCCAACGCCCTGCTCTCCCTGCCGGGGGAGGGCGATTACACCGACAACACCGGCGCGGACGTGCGCAACTACGGGGGCCTGACCGGCATCGCCGACATCCGCGAACTGTGGGCAGAGGCGCTAGGCATCGATCCGGACAACCTCATCGCCGGCGACTCTTCCAGCCTGAACATCATGTTCGACCTGATCTCCTGGTCGTATATATGGGGCACCAACGACTCGCCGCGCCCGTGGAAGGACGAGGAGCGCGTCAAGTGGATTTGCCCCGTCCCGGGCTACGACCGCCACTTCGCCATCACCGAGCACTTCGGCTTCGAGATGGTCCAGGTGCCCATGACCCCGACCGGCCCGGACATGGACGCCGTCGAGGAACTGGTGAAAGACCCGCAGGTCAAGGGCATGTGGACGGTGCCGATTTACGGTAACCCGACGGGGGTGACGTTCGCGCCGGAGGTCGTCGAGAAGCTTGCCGCGATGGAAACCGCGGCCGAAGACTTCCGCATCGTCTGGGACAACGCCTACGCCATCCACACGCTTACCGGCGCGCTGCCGGACAACCCCGACGTGATCGCGCTAGCGGAAAAACACGGCAACCCGAACCGCTTCTGGTACATGTCGTCCACCTCCAAAATCACCCTCGCCGGCTCCGGCGTGGCATTCTTCGCTTCCTCGAAGGCCAACTTGGAGTGGTACGCCTCCCACGCCTCCATCCGCGGCATTGGCCCGAACAAGGTCAACCAACTTGCACATGCGCGTTTGCTTGGCGACGTCCAAGGGTTGCACACGCTCATGAAACACCACGCCAACTCGCTGGCGCCCAAGTTCGAGGCCGTCATTGGGATCCTTGGCGAGCGCCTCGGCGAGTTTGGGGTAGCCGAGTGGACCGAGCCGGAAGGCGGCTACTTCATCTCCCTCGACGTGCTGGACGGCTCCGCCACCCGCGTGTGGGAGCTGGCCAAGGACGCCGGTATCACCCTGACCAAGGCTGGCGCCTCCTTCCCGCACGGCGTGGACGAGAACGACCAGAACATCCGCCTCGCGCCCTCGCTGCCGCCGCTGGACGAGGTGCGCACCGCCATGGACGGCGTTGCCACCTGCGTGCTGCTCGCCTGCGTGGAAGCTGCGGAGGCGCAGGCGGGCTAGACTTGCCCGCGTGGCTCTGTACAGGAAATACCGCCCCGCAACGTTCGGCGAGGTCATCGGCCAAGAGCAGGTGACCCGCCCCCTTTCAACCGCCCTGGACAACGGGCGGATCTCGCACGCCTACCTCTTTTCCGGCCCGCGCGGCTGCGGAAAGACGTCCTCGGCGCGCATCCTGGCGCGATCCTTAAACTGCGCCGAGGGGCCCACCTCCACCCCCTGCGGCGTGTGCGAATCCTGCGTCGCGCTCGCGCCGGGCGGCTCCGGCAACCTGGACGTGATGGAGCTCGACGCCGCCTCCCACGGTGGCGTGGAGGACATGCGCGAACTGCGAGAGCGCGCCCTGTTCGCGCCGGCGGAGTCGCGCTACCGCGTCTTCATCATCGACGAGGCCCACATGATCACGAAGGAGGGCAACAACGCCCTGCTGAAGATCGTGGAGGAGCCGCCCGCCCACCTGATTTTCATCTTCGCCACCACCGAGCCGGAGAAGATGCTGGGCACTATCCGCTCGCGCACCCACAACTACCCGTTCAGGCTGCTGGCGCCGCAGGCGATGCGCGAGCTGGTGCAGCACGTGGTGGAAGAAGAAGGCGTCCACGTCGACGAGAACGTCTACCCGCTGGTGATCCGCGCCGGCGGCGGCTCGCCGCGCGACACCCTTTCGATCCTGGACCAGATGCTCTCCGGCGCCGGGGAGGACGGCCTGACCTACGAGCTCGCACTGCCGCTGCTCGGGGTGACGGACCTGACGCTGCTGGACGCCGCCGTCGACGCTTTGGCGGACCGTGACGCGGGCGCGATGTACCGCACCATCGACCAGGTCATCGAGTCCGGCCACGAGCCCCGCCGCTTCGCCCTCGACCTGCTAGACCGCATGCGCGACCTGCTGCTTATCCGCACTGTCCCGGATGCCTTTGGGCAAGGGCTTGTCGACGCACCTTCGGACCGCGCCGACATCCTCACCCAAGAAGCCCACCAGTTTTCCCCGCAGCACCTCGCCCAGTTGGCGTCCGAGGTCAACGACCGCATCGCGAGCCTGCGCGGCGCAACCTCCCCGCGCCTGCTGCTAGAGATCATGGCCGCCCACCTGCTGACCCTGCAGCCGGCCGGCGGGGCCGAGCTGCGCCAGCCTGCGGCTTCTCCTGCGCCGTCCCAGTCCACGCAGCCGCAACAGGCGCAGCAGCCGCAGCAACCCAGCCCTGCGCGTGCGGGCGGAGGCGCGGCCGCGGCGGCCGCCGCAGCTGCCGCGGCCGCGTCGAAGGGCCGCCAGCAGGAGCAGCAGGCACCCGCACAGCCTGAGCCGGAGCAGCCGGCGCCGGACCCGCGCCCGCAGCCTGTCGAGCAGCCGCAGGAACACCAAGCGCCAGACACCGACGAGTTGTTTGAGCGCATCGACAAGGATTGGACGCGGCTACGCCAGTCCGTCGGCGAGCGCAACAAGGTTGCCGAGATCATGCTCACCGAGGCCACACCGCTCGGCTTCGACGACGACGTGCTCGTGGTCGGCCACCACACCGGCGCGCTGGCCGAGCGCATCAACGCCGAAAAGAACAACGCCGACATCGCCACCGTGCTCTCCGAGAAGCTCGGGGCGAAGATGCAGGTGCGATGCGTTATTGGCACCGACCCGGCGACCGCGAACCTGCGCCGCCCCGCCAAGCGCGAGGTGTGGAACCCGGGCGCGGAGACCGGTGAGGGCTCAGGCGGTGCGGGCGACTCTGACAGCTCGGACGGCTCAGATTCCGACGACCCCGCGCCCGCCCCGACCGCAGGCTGGGACGCGCCCGCCCAGATCGGCGGGCCCGCACCGGCCCGCCAGCAGGCGCCGCAGCAGGCACCGCAGGCACCAGCACCGCAGCCAACCCCGTCGATGCCTGCCAAGCGCGAGGACGACTGGCGCTCCGCCGCCCTGGCCGCCAGCCAAAAAGCCGCCGAAAAAGCCAAGCGTGAACGCGACGAAATCCCGCCGCCGCCCGAGCCGTACAACTACGAGGAGGAGGCGCCGCCCGAATACACCCGCGAGGACGAAGAACGCGACATGGCCGACCAGGCGCGCGCCGAGACAGGCACCGCGGACCGCCGCGACGCCACCGAAGTGGCGATGGACCTGCTCGCCGCCCAGCTCGGCGCGAAGCCGTTGTAGACTGGCGCGAGAACTATCAGTGAACGAAAGGGGACAACCATGACCCAGCCGCAAGATATGCAGGAACTCATCAGCCAGGCCGCCGAGGTGCAGGCCGCCCTCCAGCAGGCGCAGATGGAACTTCTGCAGACCGAGGTCACCGGCACCGCCGGCGGCGAACTCGTCACCGTCACCATGACCGGCGGCGCCGAGATCACCGACATCAAAATCAAGCCGGAGGCCGTCGACGCCGACGACATCGAGTCGCTGCAGGACCTCATCCTCGCTGCATACCGCGACGCCCACAACCAGGCCGGCAAGCTCGCTGAAGAGAAGATTGCCCCGCTGACCGGCGGCGCGATGGGCGGCGGCGCACCGCAGGGCGGCGCACCGCAGGCAGGCCCGGGCGAGATCCCGTTCGGCGGCGTCATCTAACTCCCGCTCCACCGCGTCCGGCCCCCTTGCGGTCGGGCGCGTTTTCTTTTGTGAAAGGACGCCGTGTTCGAAGGACCACTGCAGGACCTTATCGACGAGCTATCGCGCCTCCCCGGTGTCGGACCGAAGTCCGCGCAACGGATCGCGTTTCACTTGTTGAAGGAGGAACCGGAGGACGTCGATAGGCTGCGCGCCGCATTGGCCGCCGTGCGCGACGGGGTGACGTTCTGCCGCATCTGCAACAACGTCTCGCGCGAGGACATCTGCCGCATCTGCACCGATTCGGGGCGCGACAAAGCGCTCGTGTGCGTGGTGGAAGACGCGAAAGACATCCAGGTCATCGAGCGCACCGGCGAATACTCCGGCCGCTACCACGTACTTGGCGGGGCGCTGGACCCACTGGCGAACGTCGGGCCGAAAGACCTCGCGATCGCGCCGCTGTTGCAGCGCATCGGCGGTGTCCTGCCGGACCTGGAGGGCGCCGAGGCGCCGGCGGTAAGCGAGGTCATCTTGGCCACCGACCCCGACACCGAGGGCGAGGCGACCGCGTCGTATCTCGTGCGCCTGCTCAAGGACTTCCCGGACCTGACCATTTCGCGGCTCGCCTCCGGCATGCCGTTGGGCGGGGACTTGGAGTTTGTCGACGAGCTCACGCTCTCCCGCGCGCTTACCGGGCGTCTGCAGCTTTAGCCCCCCCTTTTTTACTGCGAGAATGCCGGTTATCCACAGGGGTGGTGTTGCGAATTCCACAGGGCGGTCCGGGATGGGGTTGCGTTGGGTTTAGGGTCTGTGGCCATGAACTCGTTCGACGCATTCATCCAGGCGATGTCCGCAGTATCCATGGAGACGCTGCGGCACTTCGACCTGCCGGTTGCCCTTGCTGCCGGCATGGCGCCGGATCGGGCGCGTGCGTGGGATCAGATGCAGGACGTCTACTACGGGAAAACGAAATTCACCCGCAAGCAAGCCCACGCGGTGCAGAAAGCCCGCGGGTTCTCCCTGGACGAACTCGGGCTGATCGAACGACGTGTTGCCGTGGTGAAGGATGCCGGCGAGCGGTGGCGGCTGCGGCTGGAACTGTTGGATGTCACCGGCGGGTACCGCGCGATCGAACGCGCCACACGAGAGATCGTGCCCCGCGAGGACAACACCCCGACAAAGAAACAAGTCGCGTTCTCCGCGCCGAAGAACGGGCGCGCACGCATCACCATCGACACCACCGACCGCAAAGCAGCCGACTTAGAGCACCGCCTGCGCCAAGGCATCGACGCCACGCTGCCGGCGGCGGCGCAGATGGAGGAGGCGTTCTGGCGCATCGTCGAAGGTAAGGCTGGCGGGGTGGTCGCCGCCGCGCCACGGCCGATCGTGATGGTGCCGATCACGGAGCACGCACGCATTATGGCGGGAGACGGCGACGACATCATCCTGACGCTGACTGACGGCACCATCATGACGGGTGCGGAGTACCTCCAGCAAGAGTTCGGCGAAGCCTTGGAGGTTGCCGCCTTCCACCCCGAGGAAGGCGCGGTGAACCTCTACGACACCGAACGCTTCGCCAACCAGAAACAACGCGATATGGCCTGCATGGTCTCACCCGTGTGCGCCTTCCCAGGCTGCCGCCACGGCGCCTACGCTTCCGAGATCCACCATGTGACAGCGTGGAAACACAGCGGGCTGACCAACATGGACAACCTGGTGCCGCTATGCAGGTATCACAACCGGATCAACGACGACGACCCCTGGCGCAACAAACGCGGCCGCATCGCCATGATCAGAGGCGCGCCCTGGTGGGTCTCACCCCGCGGCTACCACATCAAAAACACCGACCGCGGAGCACTCGACCAACTCTTCGGACCCCGAAGAGCTGGCCCCTAAGCAACGCGAATTAACGCAGGCGCTCCTCGCGCAGCTTGGTCACCGCGTCGAGCTCAAGCGGCTGTAGCTCCGCGAGCGGGATGTCCAACGCGCGGGCGATGAGCAGGTCCGCCAGCTGCGGGTTTCGGGCCAGCGCCGGGCCATGCATGTAGGTGGCTATCACGCTGCCTTGCACCACACCGTCGACCTTCGCGTCGCCGTTGCCGACGCCGCGGGTCACGCGCCCCAACGCAGACGCGTCCGGGCCGAGCACGGTTGCGCCCATGTGGTTTTCGAAGCCGGTCAACGGCTCGGAAAGCTCGGCGGTGACACCGGCGCGGGTGGGCTCGGAGGCGAGTTCGCCGGTGGCGCGGCGCGAAAGCGGGGTGGTGGTGACGTCGAGAAGCCCGACGCCCTCGGCCTCCTCGCCGTGCGCGCGGAACGTGTGGCCGAGCACCTGCAGGCCCGCGCACACCGCGAAGATTGGCCGGCCGTCGGCGGCCGCGGACTGCAGACCCGGGGAGGCGCTCAGACGCGCCGCGGCGAGTAGTTGGGCGGAGTCTTCGCCGCCGCCGAGGGTGTAGAGGTCGTAGGAGGGCGGGATGTCGTCGTGAAGCAAAACGCGCTCGATGGACGCCTCGATGCCGCGGCGGCGCGCACGCTCGCGCAGGACAAGGGCGTTGCCGTCGTCGCCGTAGGTGCCCAACACGTCGGGCAGGACGAGGCCGATGGTGAGTTTAGGCACGGTAGTCCTCCTCCTTGGTCAGCGCGCGGCGCAGGTTGAGCAGCGCGGTGTAGTTGGCCAGCACCTCGACGCGCCCGGGCGGGCAGGCGCGGATGGCGGCGATCGCGTCGTGGATGGTGTCGTGGTCGATGCCGCCGTAGGTGAGGCGTACGGCGAGGTCGGTGGCGCGCTCGCCGGCGGCGACGACGTGGGTGTCACCGAAGTCCTCAAACTTGACGTCCCAGAGCCAGGAGACGTCTTCGCCGTCGCCTTGTTGCGCGTTGACGGCGATGACCACCCCGTCGGCGTCGCGGTCGACCATGGACAGCGCCTCCTGCCAGCCGGCGGGGTTTTTGGCCAGCAGGAGGTGGACGTCGCGCTCGCCGAGGTGGACGGTGGTGTAGCGGCCGGCGACGTTGTCGACCTCAGCGGCGGCGTGTACGGCGGCATCGAGGGGGACGCCGAACGCTTCGACGGCGGCGGCGATGGCTTGGGCGGCGTTGCCTCGGTTGGCGCGGCCGGGGAGTTTGAGCTCAAGCTTTGCGACGCCCTCCGGTCCCACCAACGTTTCCCCCTCGACCGCGTACTTGGGGGTGGGGCGGCGGAATTCGCGGCCGTCGGGCAGAGGGTCGACGGCGTACCAGTCGCTTTCGCCCGTGGCGTTGTCGTCGTGCGCGACGGAGGAGCGCACGACGTGGCCGCCGGAGCGGGGGTTGGTCACGGAGTCGCCGGTCCAGCCGGCGCCGGCGGAAACCCAGACTACGTTCGGGTGGTCGTAGGCGATGGAGGTGATCAAAACGTCGTCGCAGTTGGCGACGACGGTGGCCTCCGGGTGGGCCATGACGGCTGCGCGCAGGGCGCGTTCGATGGAGTTGATCTCGCCGACCCGGTCGAGCTGGTCACGGGTGAGGTTGAGCAGTACGAACGCTGTCGGCTGCAAACGCTCGGCCACCTTGGGCACGTGCAGCTCGTCGCATTCGAGGACGATGGCGTCGGCGTCTTTGCCGGCGAGCAGGGCGGAGATGATGCCGGCGTCCATGTTGTCGCCGCCGTCGTTGGTGGCCACGTTGTGCTTGGTGCCGACGGCGCCGGCGAGCATGTGGGTGGTGGTGGATTTGCCGTTGGTGCCGGTGACCAGGACGGCGGGGCGGCCGCCACCGAGGGAGGCCATGATGTTCGGGTCGATCGCTGCGGCGACGAGGCCGCCGATCATGCCGCCGGCTCCGCGGCCGGTGGCGCGCGAGGCGGCCGTGGCCAGGTTGGCGGCGGTGGCGGCTACCGCGGTGCGGATGCGCGAGATGGGTCCTTGCATGCGGACAAGGCTACTCCGCGGATTCCATCTGGCCGACTAGCCGTGCGAATTCTTCCCCGGAGACGACTGGGATTTCTTTGCGGTGGGCGTGCATGGCTTTTCCGCGCAGCTCAGCGCCGCGCTCCATGGCGTCGGAGACGGCGACGGAGGTTTCGCGGGTGAGCTTTTCGCGGTAGGTCAGCCCTGCGCGCACGCCGGCGTCGATGAGGTCGTCGGGGTCGAGGGCGATGTCGTCGGAGACGACGAACTCCATGCCGCGCAGCAGCCCGCCTTTGCCGAGGCGCCCCGGGTTCGCGCCGACGGCGGGGGCTTTTTCCGCATCCACGCGTATCGACGAGCGCTGCAACCCGAATGCGTCCGGCGCCAGATCCTCGGGGTTGAGCTCGACGAGCCCGCCGGGGGCGAGCTGGAGGTGCATGGCCACCAGTTTCAGGGTTTGGCCGCGTGAGAAGTCCGTTTCGGGCTCGCCGATGCGCTCGGTGGAAGCGGTCGGCGGGGTGGACGCTACGCCGACGAGGTTGGCCACGGCGTTGATGCGGGTGTCCACCGGGATGTGGCTCTGCCGGCGGGCGGTGGCGAGCAGGTCCACGATCGCGGTTGGCTTGGGGACGTGGCCGACACGCTGGCGGCGCCTGTTGCCGCGGCCGCGGCGCGAACGGTTCGCCCGGGCCGCGGCGTTCATGGCGCGGCGCGCCTCGGAAACAATGTATCCCCAGGTGACGGGGGAGTCGTGGGTGACTACCACGCGGCCGTCGAGAAGCTTGTCCAGCGTGCGCAAGAAGCGGGAAAAGCGTGGGGCTTGGGCGAAGTCGTGCGGGGTCAGGCCGTGGGTGTGGGCGGGGCCGGGATCGGTGGCGGGGTTAACTACGGCGTGGAACTCCTCGCCCACGCGCCCGGCGACGTCGAACGTGACCGCGTCGATGGTGAGCAGGCGCCCCGTCGACGGGTGAATCCCCGTGGCCTGTGTAAACAGCGCCACGTAGGGGTAGTCGTTCTCAGTCATCGTTCCAAGGTAGCTTACGGCTCGGCTACCTCGTACAGGGGCTGATCCAGCCTGGTGTTGGAGCGCACCTTCAGCCCGCCGATGGAGTATTCGTACTGCTGTTGTTGCGGGGCAGGCGCTGGCGCGGGAGCAGGAGCGGGGGCGGGGGCGGGGGCTGGCGCAGGCTCGGGTGCCGGGGCTGGCGCGGGAGCGGGGGCGGGGGCGGGTGCCTGCTGACGCGGCGCCGGTGCGGGTGCCGGGGCAGGCGCGGGCGCACGCTGCACCGGGGCTTGCTGTGGCTGCGGG
Organism: Corynebacterium pilbarense; assembly: GCF_026930265.1. NCBI lineage: Bacteria > Bacillati > Actinomycetota > Actinomycetes > Mycobacteriales > Corynebacteriaceae > Corynebacterium > Corynebacterium pilbarense. The sequence goes on along the minus strand of NZ_JANRML010000017.1, from coordinate 21,161 downwards.
GCAGGCGCGGGCTGCTGGACCTCCACCACCGGCTCCGGGGCCTTCTCCGGCAGCGCGGTGCTGAACTGAGAGGTCGACTCCGAAGGTTCGGTGGGCTCCGTCGGCTCAGTGGTCGCCGTTGGCTCAGTTGACTCGGTAGAGCTGCTCGGCTCCGAGACCTCCGTGGTTTCCCGGTACGCCGAGGTGGAGTCGCGCTGCATGCTCGACGGTGAGCTCATCACCACGGTGCCGATGCCAGCCAGCACGAGCGCCACGACCGTCGCGGCGATCAGCGGGCCGCGGACCGTGCTCGGCTCGCGCGTGGCGTCCGTCGGGGACTCCTCGGTGTCCGCCGCCAGAGCCGCGGCTTCAGCGTCCACGGTGGCGAAGAAGTTCGTGCCCGGGTGCGCTACCTCCACCTCGCGCACGACCGGCGGAAGCGGGGAGATAGAGATGTCGTCGCCTTCGATCGGGCCTGCGATGACGGCTAGTGAGGTGCCGCCTACCACCGCGGTGGTGTAGCCGCGCGCCACCGCGATAAGCCCGCGGTCCTCTAAACGCCGCAGCGTTGGGGTCAGCGCCTCGCCGGCGGCCGGGTCCAGCTCGCCGACAATGTCGCCGTCGACGCACAGCTCGATGTCGCCGGCATCGTCGAAACCCATCGACACCAGCACCTGCGCCGGCGCCTCCACCGGCAGCTCTTCGTGCAGTTCAGCCACGTAGCGCTCGCCAGCGGGCAGCAGTGCCCAAGGCTCGCGCGGCGGGGTGTTCACTGGCAGCACCTGACCCGCTGGCGGCAGTACAACCGCACCGCCGTCGGTGGCCACCACCGGGGTCACGCCAGCCGCGGCCAGCTGGGCCAGCTCCGCGTCCTCCACCGAGCCGACGACTTCACCGTCCACCACTACGTCGAGGTCCGGGGTGAGGGTGGCCGAAGGGGCGTTGATAGGCAAACGCTCCACGGGGAGGCGACGGGTGCCCGCAGGCACCTCGTACATAGCCATCACGCAACCTCCCGCTGAAATGTGTGGTCAAGTCACGCAAGTATAGCGCGCGGGGGCTAGTTTGCGGCAGTCGAGCGGTTGACCGCCGAGACGATCGCCTCCAGCGACGCGCGCGTGGTCGACCCGGCGATACCCACACCCCACGCGGAGGTGCCGTCGACGTCCGCGTGGATGTAGCAGACCGCGTCCGCGTCGTCGCCGGCCGTGCGGGCGCGCTGCGAGTAGTCCTGCACCTCGAAGTCGATGCCGACCTGCTCCAGCGCGTTCGCGAACGCCGCGATCGGGCCGTTGCCGGTGCCCGCGACCTCGCGGGACGCGCCCTCGTAGGCCACCGTCGCTGCGACGCGGGTGTCCTGGCCTTCCTCCTCGGCGGCGTCGATGCGGTAGTGTGCCAGCTCCAGCGGCGAATCCAGGTCCAGGTAGGTGGTGGCGAAGACGTCCCACATGTTCTTCGAGTTGACCTCGCCGCCCTCCGAGTCGGTGATGTTTTGCACGATGGCGGAAAACTCCGGCTGCATGGCGCGCGGCATGTTGATGCCGTGGTCCGTCTTCATGATGTAGGCCACCCCGCCCTTGCCGGACTGCGAGTTCACGCGGATCACGGCCTCGTAGGTGCGGCCGACGTCTTTCGGGTCGATGGGCAGGTACGGCACCTCCCAGGTGGTTTCGCTCAGCTCTTCCCAGGTGACGTCGGAGCTGGTGGCGTCCGGGCGCACGGTCTGCGCCAGCGCGTCCAGCCCCTTATTAATCGCGTCTTGGTGCGAGCCGGAGAACGCGGTGAAGACCAGGTCGCCGCCGTAGGGGTGGCGCTCCGGCACGCGCAGCTGGTTGCAGTACTCGACGACTTCGCGGATGCGGGTGATGTCGGAGAAGTCGATTTGCGGGTCCACGCCCTGGGTGAGCATGTTCAACCCCAGGGTGACCAGGTCGACGTTGCCGGTGCGCTCGCCGTTGCCGAACAGGCAGCCCTCGATGCGGTCGCCACCGGCCATATACCCCAGCTCGGCCGCGGCCACACCGGTGCCGCGGTCGTTGTGCGGGTGCAGGGAGATGATGATGGACTCGCGGTTGTTCAAGTTGCGGTGCATCCACTCGATGGAGTCGGCGTAGACGTTGGGGGTGATCATCTCCACCGTGGACGGCAAGTTGATGATCATCGGGTTCTCCGGCGTCGGCGCCATGACGTCCACGACCGCGTCGCAGACTTCCTTGGCAAAGTCCAGCTCGGTGCCGGTGAAGGACTCGGGCGAGTACTCCCAGCGCCAGTTGGTGTCCGGGTAGTCGGCGGCGATGGTCTTGATCAAGGCGGCGGCGTCGGTGGCCAGCTTCTTAATCGCGTCGCGGTCCTTGCGGAAGACCGCGCGGCGCTGCAGCTTCGAGGTGGAGTTGTAGAAGTGCACGATGACGTTCTTCGCGCCGGCGCAGGCCTCGAAGGTGCGGCGGATCAGGTGCTCGCGAGCTTGCACGAGGACCTGGATGGTCACGTCGTCGGGGATCATGTCCTGTTCAATGATCTCGCGCACGAAGTCGAAGTCCGTTTGAGAGGCGGACGGGAAGCCCACCTCGATCTCCTTGAAGCCCATTTCCACCAGCAGGTTGAACATGCGGCGTTTGCGTTCGGGGCTCATCGGGTCGATTAGCGCTTGGTTGCCGTCGCGCAGGTCCACGGCGCACCACTGCGGCGCGCTGGTGATTTTCTTGTCGGGCCAGGTGCGGTCCGGCAGCTGGATGTCTTCGACTTCTTCGGCGAAGGTGAGGTAGCGCTCTACCGGCATCTGCGAGCCGCGCTGCTTGTTCCACGCGGGCTGGCCGTCGCCTCGCGGGCCGGAGGGGGTTTGGATCTCGCGGGGTGCGAAAAAGTCGGTCATTGGAGCTCTCCTTTGTTGGGGGTGTTCCACGGCCGGCCAACAGAAACTCCGCGACGGGGTGCCGGCCGTGTTAGTTGGCCTGATTCCCGCCGCGGCGTAGAAGGAGAAGCGCCCTGTGCGACATGTGGCACACCTTACGTCAGGCAGGTGTTGTCGCGCGGGATTTATATCCACCCGCGGTCATCGGATGGATACGCGTGTAAGCATTGCGGCGGAGACGAGCATCACGCCTATCGACGTCCCAACGGCCGCCCACCCGGCAGCCGAATCAACACGGAAGGATTCTCCGAGCAAAAACACGCCCAGGGAAAACGCGACGAGCGGCTCGATGATCTTCGACGCCGGAAGCGAGGTGGCCAGGTTGCCCGCGGCGAACGCGTATTGCTGCACGACCGTGCCGGCCGTGGCCGCCAGCAGCATGGCCCACAGCTGCCACGTGGCCAGCAGGCCGGGCACGCCGCCGTGGACGAAGCCGTCGACCGCCACTTTGGAAAACACGGCCTGGTAGCCGTACATGGCGCCGCAGGCGGAGCCGAAGATGAGGGCTTTGCTGGCCGGGGGACGTCGAGAAGCAATGGCGTAGGAGGCCGCGATGATCGCGACCGCGGTGCCCACGACAACACCCCACTCCCAGGTGGCGGGGTCGCGCTCGCCGGGCAGCGGGCGGCCGAGTACGACCACCCCGCCCACACTCGCGGTCAGCAGCACCGCCCAAAACGCCTCCGCGGTGTGCATATGGCGCTTGTCCGCCCACGCCGAAAACAGCAACGTGAGCATCAAAGACAGCGCCAGGATCGGCTGCACCACCAGCAGGGACCCGAATGCCAGCGCCGCCGCCTGGAAGCCGTACGCCACAAACGCGATGCCCATCGACGCCCACCACGCCGGGCGTTTGATGGACTGCATGGGGGAGTCGTTGTTCTCCCCCTCCGAGGCGCCCGCGCGCATGATGCGGTGGCGCCACACGGTCCCCGCCGCCATGGTCGCGGCCGAGATCAGCGCGAACGCGACGGCGAGAAAATTGTTGTGCACGGTGAATGATATTAACTCGAGTGGCTGAAACGACGGTTTTGGGACGCTATTCTTGAACGCTGGAATGCACCCAGATCCGCGGAGGTACGAATGGCACTGATCGTTCAGAAATACGGGGGCTCCTCCCTGGAAAGCGCGGAGCGGATCAAGGCCGTCGCCCAGCGGATCGTGGACACGCGCCGCGCCGGCAACGACGTCGTGGTGGTCTGCTCCGCCATGGGCGACACCACCGACGAACTGCTCGACCTCGCCGCCGAAGTCAACCCCACCCCGCCCGCGCGCGAAATGGACATGCTGCTCACCGCCGGCGAGCGCATCTCCAACTCGCTGGTGGCCATGGCGGTGCACGCGCTGGGGGAGAAGGTGCAGTCGTTCACCGGCTCCCAGGCCGGCGTGATCACCACCGAACGCCACGGCAACGCCCGCATCCTCGAAGTCACCCCGGGGCGTGTGCAGGAGGCAGTCGACGAAGGCAAGATCGCCATCGTCGCCGGCTTCCAGGGTGTGAACCGTGAAACCAAGGACGTGACCACACTCGGCCGCGGCGGCTCCGACACCACCGCCGTGGCCCTAGCCGCGGCGATGGGCGCCGACGAATGCGAGATCTACTCCGACGTCGACGGCGTCTACACCGCCGACCCGCGCATCGTGCCCGACGCGCGCAAGCTGGACAAGCTCTGCTTCGAGGAGATGCTCGAGCTTGCCGCATCCGGGTCCAAGATCCTGGTGTTGCGCAGCGTGGAGTACGCCCGCGCGTTCAACGTGCCCATGCGGGTGCGCTCGTCTTACAGCACAGATACCGGCACCCTGGTGGCCGGAGCATTGGAGGATATCCCCATGGAAGAAGCAGTACTTTCCGGCGTGGCCACCGACGACTCGGAGGCCAAGATCACCATCCTGGGCATCAAAGACGAGGTCGGCGAGGCCGCCAAGGTCTTCCGCGAGCTCGCCGACGGCGAAGTCAACATCGACATGGTGATCCAGAACATCTCCAACTCGCACGACAACAAGACCGACATCACCTTCACCCTGCCCAAGGCTGACGGCGCGCGCACCATGGAGAAACTGCGCGTCCTGCAGGCCACCGAGGGCTGGGAGGATTTGAGCTACGACGACCAGATCGGCAAAGTCTCCCTCGTCGGAGCCGGCATGAAGTCCCACCCGGGGGTCACCGCCGACTTCTGCGACGCGCTGCGCGACGCCGGCATCAACATCGAGATGATCACCACCTCCGAGATCCGCATCACCGCCGTGGTGCGGCAGGCGGACGTGGCCGAGGCCGCGCGCGCGATCCACACCAAGTTCGACCTCGGCGGCGACGAGCCGGCCGTGGTCTACGCAGGCACCGGACGTTAGAAAGAGGTTTCAATGACCACCCTTGCAGTCGTCGGCGCCACCGGCCAGGTCGGCCGCGTGATGCGCGACATCCTCACCGAGCGCAACTTCCCAGCCGACAAGGTGCGCTTCTTCGCCTCTCCGCGTTCCGCGGGCACGACCCTCGAATTCCGCGGCGAGGACACCACCGTCGAGGACCTCACCCAGGTCACCGAGGAATCCGTCGCCGACGTCGACATCGCGTTGTTCTCCGCCGGCGGGTCCACCTCGCGCGAGTGGGCGCCGGTGTTCGCCGCCGCGGGCGCGACCGTGGTGGACAACTCCTCGGCGTGGCGCAAGGACGACGAGGTCCCGCTGATCGTCTCCGAGGTCAACCCGGAGGCCGCGCGCGAGCTGCCCAAGGGCATCATCGCCAACCCGAACTGCACCACCATGGCGGCGATGCCGGTGCTCAAGCCGCTGCACGACGCGTTCGGCCTGACCACCCTCCGCGTCGCGTCCTACCAGGCTGTCTCCGGCTCTGGCCTGGCCGGGGTGGAGGCGCTGGCCACCCAGGTCGAGGAGTTGGGGGATCCGCGTGGGCTGGTCCGGGAGGACGTCGAAAAGCCAAGCGATCTCGGGCCGTACGTGGAGCCCATCGCGTTCAACGCGCTGCCGTTTGCGGGCTCGCTTGTCGACGACGGCTCCGCCGAAACCGACGAAGAGCAGAAACTGCGCAACGAATCGCGCAAGATCCTGGGGATCCCGGAGCTGAAGGTGGCGGGCACGTGCGTGCGCGTGCCAGTGTTCACCGGCCACACGATGGTCGTGCACGCCGAGTTCGAGCAGGCCGTCACCCCGCAGCAGGCGGAGGAGACCCTGGCGGGCGCGCCGGGCGTGAAAGTGGTGGACGTGCCGACGCCGCGCGCTGCGACCGGCATCGACGAGTCTCTGGTTGGCCGCATCCGCCAGGACCAGTCCGTCGACGGCGGCCGCGGGCTCGTGCTCGTCGTCGCCGGCGACAACCTGCGCAAGGGTGCGGCGCTAAACACCATCCAGATCGCCGAGCTTCTGGTGTAGCGCGGCGGCGCTGACAAATCCCGCCGCCCGTTTGTGCCGACCAGGCACGATAAAGCCCCACTGACAGATTCCGCCGGGGAACGTCAGTGGGGCTTCGGCGTTGAAAACACTACAGCTTTGTGGAGCCGGTGCCCTTCGCGGAAACAGCGGTGGAGCCGCCGGTTTCCTCCACAGCGTCTTCCGCCTCGTTGGCGTCGCCGCCCAGGCTGTTGTCCGGCCCGGCTGCGGCCTCTTCGGCCTCTTCTGCGGCGATCATGTCGTCGACGGTGCGGTCGTTCCACGGCTCGTCGGGGTTGGCCGCGTACTCGTCGGCGGAGACGGGGTCGGTGTAGGAGACGTAGACGACGTCGGAGGGATTGTCGATGTCGTCCTCCTCGAACTCGCTCTCCTCGTCGTCGATCAGCTCCTGGGCGACTTCCTCTTCGAGGGCCTCGACGAGCTCCTCTTCGTCCACGTTGGACTTGGCGGTGAGGTACTCCAGCTCGCGCTCGTCGTTTTTGGTGAAGCGCTCGGCCGGGTCCATCTTCTTGCGGGTCAGCTCAAGCGCGCGACGGCGGCGGTCGCCTTCCTTGCGCAGCTTCGGGATGCCGCGGATCCACGCGAGCGTCATCACGACGATGAGCAGCAGGCCAAGGTAGCCCAGGATCGGGTAGACGGTGGACACGAGCTGCTGGAAGCCCACGAACGACAGCACGAAGCCGATCAGGCAGGCGGAGATGAAGATGATGCGGAACTTGTCTTCGCGGCCGCGGGAGAGGCGCTTGCCCAGGGCGAAGAACATGCCCAGGCAGGTGGCGAAAATCATGCCGAAGATGACCAGGGACATGATCAGGCCCATGGTGGGGTTGATGTCCGAAATCAGGGCCAGAAGCGGCATGTCCTGGCCTTCGACGGTGTCGATCTTGACCAGCAGCGCCATGGCCAGCAGCATGAGCATGACCAGGTAGCCGATGCCGCCGAAGAGGCCGCCGAGGCCGGCTGCGCGGGTGTCTAGCTGGTTGCCGCCGATGACCAGTGCCATGGACACCACGCACATGACGTTCAGGCCGGTGTAGTTCAATGCGGAGATCCACCAGTTGGGCAGGGAGGTGTCCACCTGCGCGGCCGCGGCGTTGAGCGCCTCCCAGTCCGGGTGGGAGTTGATCAGCGTCCAGCCGCAGCCGAAGATGACAAAGATCAGCAGAAACGGGGTGAGTGCGCCGATGGCGCCGGTGACTTTGTCCACGTCGAGCATGCCGAATCCGATGGTGGCGGCGAGCATGAGCACCGCGCCGATCCACACGGGGATGCCGAACTGCTGGTTCAGGTTGGCGCCGGCGCCGGCGAACATGACAAACCCGATGGAGAACAGGGTGACGATGGTGGCGATGTCCAGGATCCAGCCCATCACCTTCGAGGAGATTGAGCCGAGGACTTCCATGTGCTCTTTGGCTTGGAAGAACGAGCCGAGCTGGAGAATGGTCACACCGGCGATGAGCATGAGCGCGGAGCCCAGGACTGCGCCCCAGAGGCCTTGGGTGCCGAAGGCGGAGAAGTACAGCATCGCTTCCTGGCCGGAGGCGAAGCCGGCGCCGACGACGGTGCCGATGAAGGCGAATGAAATTAAGAGTGCGTTCTTCAACATAGTGTGATCAGTCTATTCAAAGGTTCTACTTGGGCTGGATTTCGCTTTCGACGACCCACTTGTGCCGCTTCATGGTCATTTCCGGCGAATCGATGTCGACCATGTAGACCGTCTCGTCGGTGGCGGAGTCGATGGTCGCCTCCGCGCCCTGCATGCCGGACATGTGCTCGGCGGTGATCGTGGCCGTGTCGCCCGCGCCAAGCTTCTCGCTGCCAACACCGTCGAGCTCTTCCTGCACGACCCACTTGTGGTTGGTCACCGGGTCGCCGCCGTCCGTGGGGGTGTAGGACACGGCGTAGGCGGTGGTGTCGAAGACGCCGGAGATGGTTGCGGTGGCGCCGTCCATGCCGGGCATGTGGTCGGCGGTGAGCGTGACTTCGGTGCCCACGGGGTAGGTCGGGTCGGCCGCCTCGGCGATGCCGGCCGGGGCAGGCCCGCCGTCCGCCGGGTGGTCGTGCCCACCGTGCCCACCGTGGTCAGCTTGTTCAGCGGGGTCAGCGTGCTCTGTGGGGGCGTCGTCGCTTTCCGACGCACACCCAGCCACCGACAGAGCCGTCACCGCCGCAAGGGTGGTCAGTGCAATTGATCGAGAGATACGCATGTCTTCAACTCTAGCTCTACCCGCCTAGTTACTCCCGGCAACCAGATCCCTGCGTGCCCGAGCAACGCGGGATCTGATGGTGCCGACGCGGACTCCGGCGATGCGGGCGGCTTCCTCGTAGGTGTAGCCCATCACTTGCGTCAGGACGAGGGCTTCGCGGCGTTCGGGCGGTAGCTCGTCGAGAAGCGAGCGCGCATCGATGACGTCGCCCCAGGTGTTGGGGTTGTCGGGGCTGGGGTTGGCGGCGGCGACGTCTTCGTATTCGGCGGCGGATTTGCGGGGGCGGGCCATGTCGTGGCGCACGGAGTCGACCCAAGCGCGGCGCGCGAGTGACAGCAGCCAGGTGCGCGCGGTGGAGCGGGCCTGGAAGCGAGGCAGGGAGCCGAGGACGCGCAGGTAGGTCTCTTGCGTCAGGTCGTCGGCGTGCTGGGGGCCGGCGAGGTGGGCCAGAAGGCGCCACACGTCGTTTTGGGTGAGCCGGATGAATTCGGTGAGCGCGTGTTTGTCGCCACGGCCGGCGCGCAGTGCCAGGTCCGTGACGTACGCGTCGTCGCTAGTGCTCACAAGCTCATTACGTTAGTGGTTGCGAGGTTCGGCGAAGGTGGTTTTGTCGGAGACGGTCACGCCGTACAGGGAGCGGCCCATGATGAAGGACGCGACGGAGCCGACGATCCACACCGCGAAGATGGCCAGCACGGCGCGGATGAAGTCATTGAGGTCGAAGCCGGTGGTGGTCCAGGAGTGGATGAGTTTGGCCACGATGAGGATGGGAAAGGCCACGACCACGAGCGGGCCGAGCAGGTTCACGCGGGTCAGCGCGTCGGGGGCGCGCAGTTGCAGGATGGTGGTGGCGACCACGCAGATGGTGGCGACGATGACGAGGGCAGCGACGATAATTTCGGCGATGGTCATGTCTAGCGGCGTCCTCTCGAGATGATGCGGGCCATGGAGATCGTCGGGATCACGCCGCACACTAGGCCGGCGAGCAGCGGGATTTCGTAGGCGATGGCGGACGAGTTGAACAGCGTCCACACCAGGAAGATGGCGATCATGGCGTAGAAGATCATGTCGGCCATCACGGCGCGGGAGAGCTCATCTTTGGTCAGGATGACCCCGGCCAGGGAGATCAGCAGGCTGACCGCCATGATGATCAGGCAGACCTGCATGATTGTGGTGAACATGGTTTACACCATCCTTTCGGCTGGCGGCACGTGGTCGCCGTGGTGGTCTGGGCCGTGGTCGACGTAGGGTTCCCAGGCCACGGTTTTCGGGTCGATGGGGCTTTTGCTTAGCGACGGCCGAAGGTGCTCCTCCATATCCGCCAACCCCGCAATGACCTCTTCCGGGTCCGAGCCGAACGCCGCCTGCACCAGCAGGGTGAGCGGACCGTTGTCGCTGACGGGGTGGCGCAGCCCCAAGGATAAGGTGCCCGGCGTTGCGGTGATGGAGGTGGAAAACCAGAACACGTCCCAGTCGGTGTTTATGCGCAGTGGGTAGTAGATGACGATGGGGTCGAACTTTGTGGCCGGGTTGAATGCCTTGGCGACGGCGTCGAAGCCGGCCACGAAGATCTCTTTGGCAATCCAGATGGCGTATCCCACGCCGTGGAAGAAGCTTCGCATTAGTTTTCGCCTCCATTGGTTTGGGCGCCGAAGGTGTCGCCGGGTGCGGGGACGCCGATGGGGTCCTCGCCGAGCACGGCGGTGGTGTAGGCGTCAACGTCGAGCAGGTCGTCGACGGCGTTGGTGGTGATGTCCCACATGTGGCCGGCGAAGATGAACATGCACAGCGACATGACCATCAGCACTGCGGACGGCAGCATGAAGCTCACGCGCACGTTGAGCGCCTCGGGGTAGTTCTGCATCGGCCTGCCCCAGAACACGCGCTGCCACATGCGCATCATGGACAAAAGCGCGCCGAAGGAGGCGACGATGATGGCGGTGATGGCCACCCAGGAGCGCCAGTCCCCGGCGGAGGCGGCTGCCAGCACGACGGTGACCTTGCCGAAGATGCCGGAAAACGGCGGGAAGCCCACGATGGAAAACGCGCCGGCGACGAACACGGCGGACGTCCACGGGTCGCGCCGGGCGATGCCGGAGAGTTTCGCCATGGTGCCGGTGCCGTAGGTTTCCTCAATCGCGCCGGAGTTCAGCACCAGCGCGGCGATGGTGATCATGTGGTGCAGGGTGTAGAGCAGGCCGGCGGCGAGGGCGTAGCGTGCGTCGTCGTTAGTAAAGGCCAGCATGATCAGGATGAACGGCATGCCGTTGACCATCTGGTAGGCCAGCACGCGGCGCATGGTGGCTTCGGCCAGGCCGGCGAAGCCGCCGATGATCATGGAGATGACCATGACCACGATGAGCAGCGTGTTCCAGCGCGGGTCCATGTCGAACATGATCACCCAGATGCGGAACAGCATGTACACGGCCACTTTGGTGTGCAGGCCGGAGAACAGGCCCATCACGGCCGCGGAGGTGGATGGGTAGGTGCGCGGCAGCCAGGTGTAGACGGGGAACACGCCGGCCTTTGCGGCGATGGCGATGACGACGATGCCGGCGGCCACCGTCGCCGGGCCGCCGCCCGCGGCCACGCCCTGCAGCGACGCCAGGTTCACGGCGCCGGTGACGGCGTAGAGGTAGCCCACGCCGAGCACCAGCATTGTCGACGCCGCCAGGTTCACCAGCACGAACATGCGCGCGGACAACAGGCGGTGGCGGGTGCCCGTCATGGCGATCAGACCGTAGGACGGCAGCAGGCACACCTCGATCATGACGAAGAAGTTGAACAGGTCGGCGGTGAGCAACGCGCCGGAAACACCGGTGATGAGCACGAGTGACAGCGGCACGTAGAACCGGGACTGGGTTTCGCCGACGACGATGGCGAACCAGTTGGACATCAGCGCCACGATCATGGTGGTCACGATCATCACTGCGGAGAACGTGTCGGCGGCGAAGGAGATGCCCACGCCGCCCTGGTACAGGCCGATGACGTGGCCGACAGTGCCGTGGTCGCGCGTGTAGCCGTAGAGCCACACGCCGAGGGCCAAGTTGATGGCGGGGATGAGGATCGCCAGGGCGTCGTTGAGCCACTTCCAGGGGCTCAGCGCCGTGACCGCGGAGACGATCAGCGGCAGCGCCACAAATACGGGCAGGATTGCGTCTACGGCCATTAGTCGGTCACCCTCAGGCTTTCGTTGTCAACGTGGCTGATCTCGCGTGCGCGGATCTCTTCCAGCTTCTTCTGGTTCAGGCGCGCGTTGCGGCCGGCGGTGGACAGGGCCGACGGGCTCAGCCGCATCTTGGAGTAGCCGGCGTCGGTGCCGGTGGGCAGCTCCGCGGTGTCGTCGTTACGCCCCAGCGCGGAGAGCATGAGCAGGATCGTGGTGGTGGCCATCGCGATGACGATGGCGGTGAGCACGAACGCCTGGGGCAGGGGATCGCCCATGTCCTCGAAGGGCACGCGCGACGGGAAGGCTTCCCCGCGCCACGCGCCGACGCCCGCTGCGAGCAGGGTGAGGTTTGAGGCGTGGCCGAACAGGGACATGCCGAAGATGACGCGCACCATGCCGCGTTGCAGGACCAGGTACACGGATCCCGCGACCAGGACCGCGATGGTAAGTGCCATGACCATGGGTTAGTGCTCCTTCGTGATAACCGGTTGCGGGTCGTGCGCCGGGTTGATCGGGTCCGGGTGCGCGTCCACGGGGTTTTCGGGGTGCATGGGCTCGGGGATGCTCGGCAGCGGGTTGTCCGCTTCGTCTCGGGTGTAGTCCAGGTCCGACAGGTCCATGCCGGGGCGCAGGTAGCCGCCGAGCGCGTTGATCGCGGCGGTGACCATGCCGAGCACGGCGAGGTAGATGCCGAAGTCGAAGATCAGCGAGGTGGTCATGTGCTCGCCGGCGATCTCGCCGTGGATGGCGTACATGAACCCGCCCTCGATGAAGCCGAGGAAGCCCGAGGAGATCGCGATGATGATGCCCCAGCCGGTCAGGCGGATCGGCGTGAAGTTTTCCACCACGTCCGCGTCCGCGCCGCGCGACAGGTAGTTGATGGCGAACGCCGTGGCCATCACAAGCGCTGCGACGAAGCCGCCGCCGGGGTCGGTGTGGCCGCGGAAGAAGATCAGCACGGACAGCACCACCAGCACCGGTGCGACCAGGGCCGCGGCCTTGCGCAGCGGGATGGAGTTGAGCTGGGACTGGCCGAACGGGCGCGGGCGGGTGCCGGCCTCGAACATGTGGCGCGGCATGGAGCTGACCACCGCGGCGATGACCACGGCGCCCATGCCGAGCACGGACAGCTCGCCCAAGGTATCGACGCCACGGAACTCCACGATGATCACGGCGACGATGTTGTCCGCGCCGGTGACGTCGCCACCTTCGGTGAGGTACCACTCGGCCAGTTGGGAGCGGTCGCGGCGGCCGGTCAGGCCGTAGACGCCGAAGAAGGTGACCACGCCCGCGATCAGGGCGAAGATGGAGGCAAGAGCCTTGCGACGAGCCTTCGTCTCCGGGAACATCCGCGGCTGGTAGCGAAGCACCACCAGGATGACCACCACGGTCAGCGCCTCCACGAGGAACTGCGTCATGGCCACGTCCGGGGCGCCCAGCAGGAACATCTGCAAGGTCATGCCCACGCCGACGGTGCCGAGCAGCACGGCGGAGGCGAGGCGGGAGCGGGTGAAGACCATGCCCAGGACGGACATCGCGATGATGGCGAACGGGATGAGGTCCCACCACACGTCCAGGCCTTCGGCGCGCGGGGCCGGGGTGACGCCGTCGATGCCGTCGGTGAGCACGATCACGCACAGGCCCATCGCGGTGACGGACGCCAGCAGCGGGAAGAGGTGGCGCGACGGGTTGAAGCCGTCGGCCAGCGAGCCGAGCTGTTTGCCCAGGTCGGACAGGCTGCGGGTGAGCCAGGCCAGCACCTCGGTGCCGTCTGCTGGCAGAAGGTCCTTGTTGCCCAGTGCTGCGAAGACGCGCTTGCGGAAGAACACCACGAACACCACGCCAGCGACCAAAACTGCCACCGACACCAGGAATGGCGGGGTCACGCCGTGCCAGAGTGCGAGGTGGGTGGCGAAGCTGTCGTCGCCCGTCACAGCCCGCACGCCTGCGGAGACGGGGTTGTCCACCCAGAACAGCACAAACGGCAGCACCGCGGAGGTCAGGCCGGGCAGCGCGGCGGGCAGCCAGAGGGCGGTGGGGGCTTCGTGGACGTCGGGGAGGTCCTTTGGTCCGTCGATAAATGCGCCGAAGACGATCTTCGCCGAGTACACGAAGGTGAGGAACGCGGCGATGCCGGCCACCGTGAGCAGGAGCGCGCCGTAGGGGGATTCGTGGAAGGCATCCAGGATGGATTCCTTGGACACGAAGCCGAACAGCGGCGGGACCGCGGCCATGGATGCGGCGGCGACAACGGTGGAGGCGAACGTGAACGGCATCTTGTTGTAGATCGGGCCCAGGCGGCGCATGTCGCGCGAGCCGGCCTCGTGGTCCACCACGCCGATGAGCATGAACAGCGAGGACTTAAACAGCGCGTGCGCCAGCGTGTGCGTCAGCGCAGCGGCGAGCGCAACCGGGGTGCCGATGCCGATCGCGGCGACGATCCAGCCCAGGTGGGACACCGTGGAGTACGCGGTGAGGTGCTTCAGGTCCGTCTTGGTGATGGCGAACAGCGCGGACATCAGTGCGGTGAACAGGCCGGCGGTGACAAGCAGGTAGTTCCACGCGGCGACGTCCGAGAAGATGGTGGAAAAACGTACCAGCAGGTAGATGCCGGCCTTGACCACGGCCGCGGCGTGCAGGAACGCGGAGACCGGGGTGGCAGCGGCCATGGCCTCGGGCAGCCAGAAGTGGAACGGGAACTGCGCGGCCTTGGTAAACGCGGAAAACGCGATGAGCAGCGCGACTACGACGGTGACGCGGTTGTCGCCCCACACGTCGGAGGCGAGGATGTCCTGCAGACGTGTCGTGCCGGTCTGCGCGGAGGCCACGGCCAGGCCAGCCAGCAGCGTCAGGCCGCCGAAGAAAGTGAGGATCAGGGTGCGGTAAGACCCAGCCTCGCCGGAGGAACCGGAGCGCGCGATGAGCAGGAACGACGCGATGGAGACGAGCTCCCAGGCGATGAACAGCAACACGGCGTCGTCGGCAAGCACCAGCAGCAGCACCGACAGGGTAAACGCCGTCATGATGGTGTAGAAGCTGGTGTTGCCGTCGCGCTCGGGCAGGTACGCGGCGGAGTACAAAAAGACCACGCCGCCGATGACCAGCGCCAGCAGCGCGAAGAAGATGCCCAGCCCGTCTGCGCGCAGCGCGAAGTCCACGGATGTGCCCGTGCCCATCACGTCGCGCGCCCATTCCACGGACCATTCAAGGTCCGTGCCGCGGGAGACTTCTGTGAACTTGGAGCCCAGCACGGCCGCGGCGGCGAAGAGGATCGCCGCGAGCGGGTACCCGGCCTTCTTGTCTATGACTCGCACGAGGATCGGTGAGAGCACCACCGTCGCTGCGACGAGCCCGATGACAAGGGGAAGTGTCATGGTGAACCCATTTCATTCCATGGTTTTGGCAAGAACCCTTACGACAGTATCAAGGCTGCCGACACGGTTCTAACGGTGAGCATTCCTGGCGGTGCGCCTCCCGCAGCAAGACCCGTGCGGGTGCTAAGAACAGTGCCATGAAATCGGGCAACGCGTGGCGGTTGGTGTGTGCGCTTTTGGCGCTGGTAGTCGGGGTGTTTTTGCCCATGAATCCGGCCGACACGTGGGCGAATGCGGGGCGCGATGCTGAGGTTTCGGGTGCCCCGCAGGTCGGCCCGGACAATCTCGGCGACGCGCGCCGTGCCGCCGGTGAGGCCGGGCAGCAGGCGAAGGTGCTCAAGGAGGGCGCGGGCCAGCTCGCCGCGGGCATCGGCGAGGCGCAGGGGCAAACTCAGCAGCTTATCGACGCCCTCGCGGCCGCCCAGTCCGGATCCCAGCAACTCGCCGACGGCATGGTCCAGCTCCAGGCCGGTACTGGCCAGTTGGGCGCGGGCGCGACGCAGCTGGCGGATTCCATCGGCGAGGTGGTCGGCCAGGTCTCCGGGTTTGAGGCGGTGCGCGGCCAGGTGGTCAGCGCGATCGACCGCTCCCTGGAGGAACTTAAGGGCGCGAAAGACCCGGAGGCGGTGCAGGCCCGCGAGTCGCTGAAGGACCTGCGGGCCCAGGCAGAGACCGCGCAGCTGCCGCCGGACGTGGTGGCAAAGATGAACCAGCTTCGCGACGGCTCCCGCGACCTGGCCAACCAACTCGCGGTACCGGGCTACGGCTACCACGACGGTATATATACAGCCACCAACGGCTCCGCCGAGCTGGCCGCGGGCTTGCGTGAGCTGCAGGCGCAGACCGGGCAGGCCACCGGCGGCATCGATGAACTCGTCGCCGGCGTGGAGAAGATCAACCAGATGGCGGGCATGAACGCCGACAAGGTCGGCGCGGTGCGCTCGGCCCTGCCAGTGCCGGCTGCGGCGCCGGGTGCCACAGAGAACGCGCCGGCCGGCTCCACGCTCGCACCGGTTGCCGCGATGCTGCTCGCGGCGATGGCCGTGCTGGGCGGCACCGCGCTCGCGGCGGCGGCGTGGTTCGCTGCCCGCGGCCAGTGGTGGATCCTGTGCGTCGGTTCCGTGCTTTTTGCCGCTGCGGGCACCATCCTGGCCGGTGTGATCGGATCCGGGTTTGACGTGCAGGAATACGGGGTTGCGTTTGTAGGCCTGCTGCTGGGCACGCTCGCAAGCGCGGGGCTGGCATCTGTGTTCAATGGAGTATTCGGCGCTGGGGTTGGTCTTGGCGTGGCCGGCCTGCTCGTCTTGGTGCAGACCGGGTTCGTCGGCTGGGTGTGGCGCACCGCGGCCACCGCGCAGGTTGACTCTGTGTGGGTGGCGTTGTCGCAGGCAGCGCCGATGCACTGGGTGTCCACTGCCGTGTCGGCGGGAGGCAACGGCGGCGATTACCGCGGCATCGTCTCGGCGGTGCTGTTGTCCGCCCTGCTTGCGGTGGTGGGCCTGGTTGGGGCACGGGAGCGTCGTTAAGCAAAAGGAACGCTGCTAGTTGAACACCGATTTCACTTACCTGCAACACATATAGGGCCGGGGAGCTGCGCCGATGCGGGCGTAACCTGAAATTCACCTGGATGTAGCCTTCTGTACGCAACCTGGGAGTAGCTTGCGGCGTGGTTATAAAAACCGTCCCTCTCACCTCAAGGAAGTCTTATGCGTTTCTCATCCAAGGCAGTTGCAGCTGTCGTCAGCGTCTCCGCGCTGGCGATGGCGAACCTGCCGGTTTCCCTCGCTCAGTCCGCGGAGCAGGCGTTCAACGGCAAGGACACCTGCATCACCATTGATTCCGAAGGCAACGCCGTCGCGCCCCAGCCGGGCGATTGCACCCAGTTCGGCAAGGGCGGCCAGGGCAATTCCGACGCCCAGGCCCGCAACGTCATTTTCATCCTGGGCGACGGCATGGGCCACCAGGAGATCACCGCGGCGCGCAACTACCTCAAGGGCGCGAACGGCCGCTTCGAAGGCCTGGACGAGCTCACCGCGTCTGGCGCGTACACCACCTTCGCCGTGGGCAAGGACGGCAAGCGCCAGTACGTGACCGACTCCGCCGCGTCTGCGACCGGCTGGTCTACGGGTGGAAAGACCTACAACGGCGCGCTGTCCGTGGACATCACGGGCAAGCCGCACGAGAACCTCGTGGAGATGGCCAAGAACGCCGGCATGCGCACCGGCAACGTCTCCACTGCGGAGATCCAGGATGCGACCCCGGGTGCGATGCACTCGCACATTTCCAAGCGCGGCTACTACGCACCGTCCGGCGACGCGAAGCCGGTCAAGGGTGCTGAAGCTCGCGAAAACGGCGGTCTCGGCTCCATCTCCGAGCAGATCATCGATACCCGCGCCGACGTCACCCTGGGCGGCGGCCGCAAGTACTTCGACGCTGAGGTGCTTGAGGGCGGCGAGAACCGCAACCCGTTCCTGGCTGAAAAGAACGACGGTGGCGCCGACTGGGAGGCCGACAAGTCCGTCCGCGAGAACGCGATTGCCAAGGGCTACCAGGTTGTAGACGACAAGCAGGGCCTCGAGGGCATCACCGTCGCGAACCAGGACCAGCCGGTGCTCGGCCTGTTCCACGACAAAAACATGACCCGCAAGTTCGAGCAGACCGTGCCGGTGAAGTCCGATGGCACCACCGAGCCCGAGGTCTGCAAGGAAGCTGATCGCGGTGACGAGCCGTCCGCGGCTGAAATGACCAAGAAGGCCATCGAGCTTCTCGACGATCCTTCGGCGGACAAGGGCTTCTTCCTGCAGGTCGAGTCCGCATCCATCGACAAGGCGGACCACGCGGCCGACGCCTGCGGCATGATCGGCGAGACCGAGCAGATCGACGAGGTGATCAAGGAGGCCCTGGACTTTGCCAAGGCTGACGGTGAGACCATGATCGTCGTCACCGCCGACCACGCACACACCGCCGAGATCATTCCGGACGGGCGCCCGTCCGTCTCTGCTGTGACCCGCCTGCAGTCCCCGAAGGACGGCGGCGCGGTCATGTCCGTCGGTTTCGGCACCCAGCCGTGGTTGGATGAGAACGGCAACCCAGTTTTTGACAAGAAGGAAAACGGCGACCCGTTCGACACCCCGGGCTTCTCCATGATGCACACCGGCACCCAGGTGCGCATCGCAGGCTTCGGTCCGGGTTCCGAGAACGTCAACGGCCAGCTCGACCAGACCGACGCCTTCTACGTCATGGCGAACGCGCTCGGACTCAACGGCGGCACCGACGGTGGCCAGAAGCCGTGGAAGATCAATAAGGACAACAAGGTCGTATCCCTGGCCAACCGCTCCAAGGCGAAGCCGGGCGACGAGCTCTGCTACCTCGTCGCCGCTGGCGAAGCTCCGAAGGTGGGCGACTGCGCCCAGTTTGGCAAGGACGGCCAGGGCATCGACAACGCCAAGGCGAAGAACGTCGTGGTCCTGATCGGCGACGGCACCGGTGATTCCGAGATCACCGCAGCCCGCAACTACCTGAAGGGCTCCGCTGGCCGCTTCGAGGGCCTGGACAACCTGGACTATACCGGCTACCTGACCACCTTCTCCCTGGATAAGGAGACCGGCCTGCCAAACTACGTGGCAGACTCCGCCGCCACCGGTACCGCATGGAACTCCGGCGTGAAGTCGTACAACGGCGCCATCGGTGTGGACAACGCCGGTAAGCCGGTCGCCACCATGGGTGAGCTGGCCAAGGCCCGCGGGATGAAGATCGGCAACGTCTCCACTGCCGAGATCCAGGACGCCACCCCGGCGGCCTTCGCCGCGCACGCGCTCGACCGCTCCTACTACGCACCGTCCGGCGACAAGAAGGTGGCCAAGGGCGATCAGCTGCGTGAAAACGGCGGTTTGGGCTCCATCTCGGAGCAGATCGTGGACCTGCGCGCCGACGTCACTCTCGGCGGCGGCAGCAAGTACTTCGACACCGAGGTCGTTCAAGGCGGCAAGTGGAACGCCAGCGGCAACACCTGGACCGCCGGCAAGTCGGTGTTGGACAACGCGAAGGACAACGGCTACCAGGTGGTGACGAACGCGTCCGAGCTTGAGGCCATCGCCGAGGCCAATTCCGACAAGCCGGTGCTGGGCCTGTTCTCCGAGGGCAACATGCCGCGCGTGCTCAACCAGTCCATCCCGACGACCGACGGTGGCGACCAGCAGCCGGCGACCTGTGTGGCGAACCCGGAGTTCACCGAGGAGACCCCGCGCTTGGGCGCGATGACCTCCAAGGCGCTGGAGCTGCTGCAGAACGACAACGGATTCCTGCTCCAGGTCGAGTCCGCGTCCCCGGACAAGGCCGACCACCAGGCGGACGCCTGCGGCCTGATCGGTGAGGTTGGTCAGCTCGACGAGGCCGTCCAGGCTGTGCAGAAGTGGGTCGAAGAGACTGGCGAGGAGACCCTCATCGTCGCCACCGCCGACCACGCCCACACCGCGCAGATCACCTACGACAACGCCAACACCGCTGGCCGCGTGACCCAGCTGACCACGGTGGATGGCTCCACCATGGCCGTCAACTTCGCCACCTCCAAGACAAACGAGGACGAGGACGCCCTCGGTGGCCAGCAGCACACCGGCGCGCAGCTGCGCGTCGCGGCATCCGGCCCGGGTGCGGCGAACGTGACCGGCCAGATCGACCAGACTGACCTGTTCTTCCTGGTCAATAATGCTCTCGGCATCGAGAGCATTAACCACGGTCTCACCTTCGACACCACGATGACGCCGGTTGAGGCCCAGCCGGAGGGCGATTCCGAGGGCTCTGCGCAGGGATCCTCGACCACCAGCCCGTGGCTGATCGCCGTGCTGTCCATCTCGGGCATCATCGGCCTGCTGTCGCTCATCTCGCTGCTCTTCCCGTTCCCGATCGATAAGGTGCTTGGCCCGATCGCGAAGCGCTAAACGCCTCACGCTTATCGACGCCACGTCCCGTCCACCCCGCAATTCTTAAGGGGTGGGCGGGATGTGTCATTGACGCGGCTCTTTGGACTACAAGCCGGGCATGCTTATGCCGGGCAGGTTAATGCCCAGCATCGGCAACGCCGCCGCGATGCCAGCCAGCGCCAACAGGGCAGCGATTACGCCACCAACGATGGCGGCGACGTTCGGGGTATCCTTCATGTCGCCCGGCTTGGTCTTATCCAGCGCGATGGGGGCAGTGGGGAAGTCCAGCTCCTTCACGTCGCCGCTGGCGCAGGAGGTGGCGGCCGCGGCGTTAGCTTCGTCGATAAGCTGCTGGTTCATGAAGAGCATGCCGCTGGGGGTTGCGGACCATGCCTCGTAGAGCTCGGTGCCCTCGGTGAACGGGGCTTCAGCCATCGGCGTGGTGGAGGGGCCGACCATCCACGCGTCCACGTTGACGCCCTCGAGGGTGGTGGCGGTGGTCGGTTCGGTCTCGTCGAGCATCCGCAACGCATCGGTGTACGGCTTGACCAGCTCTGCCAGCAGGATCTTGGAGTAGTCCGGCGCCTCGCCTTTGAGAGCGGACTCGTTGGCGGCCATGACACCCGGGTAGACCGTCTCCACAGCGGCGATGAAATCGCGGGCGCGCTCGTGCGCGCCGATCTGCTTGGCCTGGTCGAAGGTGTCCATGATGAACTCCTTCTCCATGTCCGTGAGGGTGACGGCGCAGTTCCCGCCCGCGTCCTTCTCGCCGACGGTGGCGGCGTGTGCCGGGGCGGCGACGGCGCCGAGCGCGATCGCGCACGCGGCGGCGCTGGTGATGATGCGTTTCATATGGACTTCCTTGAGGTGTAGGTGTGTACTCGAAGCGGTACACGCACCAGTTTGATGGGGGCCATGTTGCAAGAGCGTTAACGCGGAGGGTGAGCATGCACCCCGACGCCCCCAAATGCGAAAAACCCGCCTTGAAAGGCGGGTTTGTGTTGGTCGGGATAACAGGATTTGAACCTGCGACCTCTTCGTCCCGAACGAAGTGGAACTGCCGGAGTGTGTCGTCTACCTCGTAGTTCACGTTTGTTCGGGGCTCTCTTGCGTGTCTCGTTGAGGGTGTCCGATTCTTTGTGTGCGGGGGCTTGGTTTACAAGTAGTCCGCGAATCGGTCGGGGTAAGCCACGGCTA
>NZ_JANRML010000148.1:0-526 GCF_026930265.1 Corynebacterium pilbarense | reverse complement strand
AGGAAGGAGTGGTTCAGTCCCATCACAAGTCTGTCAATGTTTGTTTAACGAGTCCAGAGATAGAAAACTCGAAGGTTTTTCAAGATTATAGAGTTTGGAAAAACACTTAAAAGAGAAATGTCTCAGTTCCTTTTTCGTACAGTAGTCCAACGAGACCGAAAAAGGGTTAAACTATCGCTCGAAGGAAAAGTAAGTTCAAATACTTTAACGAGCGTGAAAATAGCAAGATCGCTCGGCAATCTTTTCATATTTTGAGAGTCTAAAAAGAGCTTAAAGATAACTCCAGGGGGGTTCCTTTTTCGTGTAACCACATCGAGCCCGGAAAAGGGATAAAACAACGCTCGATCACGTTCTAGGTTTTTCGCAAGTGCTAGAACGGATAAAAGGCACTTGAGGTTTTCAAATCAAAACCGTAAACACACCACACTTTAAAAGTTTTTGGATCCATAACCTCCTCGTTAGATTCCTGCAAGTCATTTTCTCACTTTCGTATTAGTAGCTAGGGTAAAATAGCAAATAAATATGG
>NZ_JANRML010000147.1:0-528 GCF_026930265.1 Corynebacterium pilbarense | reverse complement strand
ACTCTCTCTTCAACATCCTAGAGTGTTTGGTTGTGATGCTTATGTACATGTTCCAAAGGAAAATAGGAGTAAGCTGGATAAAAAGGTTGAAAAGTGTATCTTTATTGGTTATAAAGATGGTGTGAAAGGTTATAATCTTTGGAACCCAGAAACCCAGAAACCCAGAAAACTGTTTCCAGTCGAGATGTCGTTTTCAGAAAGGTAAAAGATGTGTCCAAACAGGAATTCCTACCAATGCAAGACAAACCTGAGAAAATAGAGCTTGAGTATGATGACGCAAAATGTGAATCATCTGAAGAAGAGGAAGAAGAAGAAGAAGAACATACCCCAGTATTCAGGAGATTAGTGAGAGACAAATGGCAACCAGAAAGGTATAGTCCACCTGATTTTCGTTCCAATTTTGCATTATCTATTACTGATGATGATCCCAGAACTGTCAGGGAAGCAGTGAATTCAAAGGATAGTAAACTCTGGGAGAATGCCATGGTTGAAGAAATGGATGCCTTTGTCACGGTAAAAGAGATAAAG
>NZ_JANRML010000146.1:0-528 GCF_026930265.1 Corynebacterium pilbarense | reverse complement strand
AAGAAAACACGTCCCAGTTAAATCGCTGTTCTTTGCTTTGTTTCAATTTTCTAAACGGCAATTTGCTGAACTCGCTACGCTCAAACAGACGCAAATTGCCTAAAAATTGAAAGTCGCAAAGGCGATTTATATGGGGCCCCGAATTTATCGAAGCATTATTTAAAAAGTGCGGTTAATTTTGAATTCATTTTAAGAACAAAAAATATTTTGAGTTTTGACCGCACTTTAAATCGGAGAAAGAACAAATTGGGTTCCCTTCTTTTCTACCTTTGTGGAATTGAATTTGTAGGAAATTTTCGTCTGTTTGAGCGTAGCGAGTTCAGAAAATTTCCGTTAAGCAAATTCAATGGAACAAAGGAAATAAGGAAAAGCAGGGGCGCTTTTCTTTTTGCTTACTTTTTCTTTGGCGAGGCAAAGAAAAAGTAAGTCGCCATCGGCGAAACCCGATTTTAATTATCGAAGAAGAATTCTCAATTAAAAAAAACAATAGGACAAAACATAATGAAAAAATTCGCAATTGTCTTCCCA
>NZ_JANRML010000145.1:0-531 GCF_026930265.1 Corynebacterium pilbarense | reverse complement strand
TCAACCGCATTTGCATACCTTATCCACCAGCCTTGTGACAGTTTGCTTCTGTGTCTTAACACCTTTGGCCGCCGGAGGATTTTTCCCGAGTGTCATTTTACCAGAACATCAGTCTTGTCCTTGTGCCTTGAACTTGTATGTTTGCAACACTCTTTCCTCCATTGTAACATAACATTCCTTTATTCTTTTTCCAAAATGATAAAAAAGAACAAAAAAATCAAATATACCCCAAAAAGAGGATGGGAAAAGTATTTTCTTTATTGGCAGCATAATGAGTCGCCCTTGGATAAAGAACATATGTTTGTTTGTTCATCAATATTTGTGATGTAGTATGACCTTAGGAAGCTATTCTCGCTACATAGATTTGTGTCCTCCTCCATTTGGTTATTCTTCCAAACATATGGAGAGTTTGTGTTGCCTCCTGCCTCGTAAACTTATGTTAATGCCATGCTGCCTAAGTCTCATCATTTGTCGTGCTATTGTCCAAGGGAATTTTTTACCAAGCCTGATTCGGCCCCTCTATAGTTTGTC
>NZ_JANRML010000144.1:0-536 GCF_026930265.1 Corynebacterium pilbarense | reverse complement strand
CTTATGAGCATGTGCAAACTAGGCAATTGGAATTCATTGTGAGAATTCCAATTACAGGGATTGTGCAGAGGAGGCAGGTTGTCTGGACACAGGAATTGGCACATGTATTTGCTAATTTGTGTATGACAGTGTGAGACGATTGTACTGTACCGAGAGCTTTATTATAGTTTTGTATGAGATTTTTTCATGATTCATGATATACATAATATATGATACTGGGGTTTTTAGCTTTACGCTTTCCCGGCAAAACTTATGTGTTATGTGTTCTTGATATTTCACTTTGTGATCATGGTTTAATTTCCACAAGAATATTAGTAGAAGCAATTATGTATTTAACAGTGGCATATAATTGTTAGATCAGGAGAATCGCAGGAAATACATAATTTGTATTGAAATTTCTACATGGTATTAGAGCCATAGAGGCTACAGAGTGATGGAAGTGATGTGCAAACATTATTTCATTCTCGCAGGTCCCGTCTCTAGCAGGGTGTGAACCCTAGTACTGAAAACTACCATCATTTTTAGGAATAGTAATT
>NZ_JANRML010000143.1:0-539 GCF_026930265.1 Corynebacterium pilbarense | reverse complement strand
CTTGCAAGACCAAAGACAGGGTATGCAAGGTCATAGTGGACAGTGGTAGCACAGATAATCTCGTTTCTACAGAGATGGTAGAAAAGTCGGAGCTAGATACTATTGAACATCCGAGCCCATACCGAGTTTCGTGGCTACAAAAAGGACATCAGGTAAATGTCACTAAACAGTGTTTAGTTGAATTTAAAATAAGAGGATATAAAGATGAAATATTATGTGATGTCATTCCCATGGATGTTTGTCATCTATTGCTGGGTAGACCATGGAAATATGACAGGAATGTGATTCATGATGGGAGAAAGAACACATACACCTTGGAGAAGAATGGGAGAACTCACATGTTGTTGCCGATTAAGGATAAAGAAGTGAAACTAGAAGTGAGCAACACTGTACTTCTCATGAGTGGGAAGGAACTTCTTAAGGAGGTTAAGAAGAAGGAAGACACACAATTTATTGTGGTCAGGAAACCGAGGATTGTTCTGACTAGCACTAGAGTAGATGATGTACCTGAGGAGATTCAGAAACTACTGGAAGAGTTC
>NZ_JANRML010000142.1:0-542 GCF_026930265.1 Corynebacterium pilbarense | reverse complement strand
ATCACTCACTCTGCGTAGAACTGCCAGAGTTCCCCCCGCGTCCGCCCCCTTCAATCGCTTCTGCCATACGCCTTATCCTCTCACAAGGTTGCGTGTGGCATGATTACCCTTGCGCTGGTCAGTCATGATGGCTCTACGGATAGGCGGTCCACCTCCCCATCCCTCATCAAGCCATCCACCTACCGGCCTGCAAGGCATTAATTTTAGGGCTAGCGAGCCACTTTTGGTTCTCTGGGCCAGTGGAGTCCAAATACGGTATTCATTCTCGGTGGAAGTTAACGCCACCTTTCCAGGTTCCCTCCACCACCATCGTGGTCTCTTTTTCTGCACATCCCCTCTCAGCAGTCCTGCAATAAATTCAAAATGTTATTCACATTCATTGACCTCTTTCTCAAGGTCCATTTACATCACATATTCCTACTTATGAGTTTTTCCATAGTCCTTGGCCAGTTCAGTTATATTTACAATCTGGGGGAAACAGGGTGTTACAATTCCCTCCCCCTTAAAGGAACATCGTCCTCGATGTTCTTATCTACTAACAT
>NZ_JANRML010000016.1:0-35704 GCF_026930265.1 Corynebacterium pilbarense | reverse complement strand
CGAGCACACCCGCCTGCACCGACGGACTCGACCTCCACCACTCGACCAACAACACACCCACAACAACCCGAGACCGGGCCCGACTCCGCATTGCGGACAACCAAGACGGCGCCCATCATTGGTGCACACCCACCAGTTCCGAGACCGGGCCCGACTCCGCATTGCGGACAACACCAGATACACCAACTATTGGCGCTCCCCACGAAGCCGGGGTTCGAGGCGACACTCCGCATTGCGGACAACCACAGTGGCGCCAACGATAGGTGTGCACCCACGAACCCCGGGGCGAAACCACCCGGTGGGGCGCGACCGGTCAAGGGGCCACATAGGTCGCGGAGCCAGCACACGCAGCCGCGATGACGCCTCCTGTTCGGCGGAAGTCGAGTACCGGACGTCGAGTACACCCGCCTGCACCGACGGACTCGACCTCCACCACTCGACCAATAACACACCCACAACAACCCGAGACCGGGACCGGTCCACACTCCGCATTGCGGACAACTGCGCCTGCACCAACAATGGGTGCTTACCTACGGACCATGTAGCTGGCGGTCTCGCAAAAGTTAACGCCGGCGATTTCCCACCTGGGCAAACAACGGCCGAAAATGGCTGGATCGTCACCCTTTACGAAAACCGCTCCCCGCGAAGACCCGCACTGCGGACAACCACGACGGCACCCATCATTGGCGCACACCCACGAATTCCTCAAGGGAGTAGCTAACGATCTGCCCTCTCTTACCGGGTGCGTATAGTCCCGGAGGAATGGATTGACAGGAAGGCGAATCTCGATGGCTGAGACGGACGAGATCCTAGAGGCAGGTACACCAGAACCCGCAGTGGGCGGTGCTGCGGCTCGGGCGGTGTCGCTGGTCAAGACGTATGGCAAGGGCGACACCGAGGTGAAAGCGCTCGACGGCGTCAACGTCGAGTTCGGCCGTAACGAGTTCACTGCAATTATGGGGCCGTCCGGTTCGGGGAAGTCGACGCTTATGCACGTGATGGCGGGGCTTGACTCCGCCACCACTGGGTCGGCGTACATCGGCGAGACAGATCTGTCGGATCTGAATGACAAGGAACTCACGTCACTGAGACGCGACCGCCTCGGATTCATCTTCCAGTCCTTCAACCTGGTTCCTACTCTCACCGCTGCTGAGAACATCACGCTGCCCACGAGCATCGCAGGCAGCAAGGTTGACCAGGCGTGGTTCGATGAGGTTACAGACCGCCTCGGCCTGGCGAAGCGCCTGGACCACCGTCCGGCGGAGCTGTCTGGCGGCCAGCAGCAGCGCGTCGCCTGCGCCCGCGCGTTGGTGAGCCGCCCTGAGCTGATTTTCGGCGACGAGCCTACCGGCAACCTGGACTCCAACGCCTCCCGCGAAGTGCTGGACATCCTCCGGACGGCGGTGGATACGGATGGGCAGACGGTGGTCATCGTCACGCATGACGCTCGCGCCGCGTCCTATGCCGACCGCGTGGTGTTCTTGCGCGACGGCAACATTGTCGACGAGATGCGCGATCCGGACATGGATTCCATCCTCCGTGTCATGGCTGGCATGGAGGACTAGATGGCCAATACGCTGACGAAGGTCTCGCTGCGCAACGTCGCGGCGCACAAGCTGCGCCTCGCGCTGACGGTGTTGGCGGTTGTGCTGGGCACGGCGTTCCTGTCGGGTGCGCTGATGTTCACGAACATGCTGTCTGCCACGTTCGATTCTGCGGTGGACACCGCGCTCGAGGACGTGGATGCGGTGGTGCGGCCGACTGAGGGCAGCATCGATATCGACACGTTCGACGCCATTAGGGACACCGAGGGCGTCGATGGGGTGAATGTGTTCGTGGATGTGCCTGTGGTCGCCGCTAGGCAGGATGAAGTTGCGATTCAGACGCAGCTCGGCACCTCTCGCCTCATGCCTTTCTACGGCGAAGGTGAGGCAGTGGGACGAGCACCTTTGCTTATCGACGGCTCCGCTCCCACCGCCGCCGGCGACATCGCCGTCAACGCGAATGGCGCGCAGAAGTACGGCATCGAGATGGGCGAGAAGCTCATCGTGGTGGACAAGGACGGGCGCAACGAGTTCACTGTCACGGGGTTGTACGAGGATCCGTTGGCGCAGGAGACGTCGCTGGTGCTGCGGGTGGGGGAGCAGGCCTACCTCGATCTCTACCGGGACGGCGCGTCGGTGCCGGCGGTGACGGTGGATGGGGGACAGGGGGTCCTCGATAGGCTGAAGAGCGAGTTTCCTGAGCTGGAGGTGCGCGCGGGCGCGGATGTGGCTGAGGAGCTGTCGCAGCAAATCCGCGAGGGTTTGAGCTTTGTCAGCTACTTCCTGGTCGCGTTCGGCCTGGTGGGTTTGCTGGTGGGGACGTTCCTCATTGCGAACACGTTCTCCATGATCGTGGCGCAGCGCACCCGCGAGTTTGCGTTGCTTCGCGCGTTGGGGGCGTCGCGCGGGCAGATCACGCGCTCGGTGGCGTTCGAGTCCGCGCTGGTGGGCGTGATCGGCTCCGCGCTCGGCGTGGCCGGCGGCGTGGGGCTGGTGGCCCTGATCCGGGTGGCGATGGCCCGCTACGGCATGCCGCTGCCGGACGCGGGCACGGGCCTGTCCACCCGCGCGGTGGTGGTGCCGCTGGTGGTGGGCACGCTGGTGACCGTGCTGTCGGCGCTCGCGCCGGCGCGCAAGGCTGGGCAGGTCAAGCCGGTGGAGGCGATGCGCTCCAGCGAGGCCGCCACGCCGCAGCCGCTGCGGTGGCGCACGATCGCGGGCCTGGTCCTGGTGGCCGCAGGCGTGGTAGCAGCGGCCTACGCCATGGGCTGGGACGACGGTGCCACCGGCCGCCGCGCAGCCCTGGTGGGCGCGGCGGCGCTGGCCGCGATCACCGGTCTGTTCCTGGCCGGCCCGGCGCTGAGCTTGCCGGTGGTGCCGCCGCTGGGCAGGGGCATTGGGCTGCCGTTCGGGGCAGTGGGCGCACTCGCGTCCACGAACACGCGCCGCAACCCGCGACGCACCGCCACCACGGCTTTTGCGCTGATGCTGGGTATCGCGCTGGTGACGGTGATCGGCATGCTGGGCGCGTCGATGAAACGCTCGGTGGACGATGTTGCTTCCAGCGAGGTCTCCGCGGACTTCGTGCTCTCCGGCCCACAGAACGGGGTGTTCCCGCTGCCGGAGGACCTGCCGGAACGGCTGGACGCGGTGGACGGCGCCGGCGAGACGGTCAGCTACACCCAGGCGCCGATCTCGGTGGACGGGCAGTTCGGCTACCAGCTCGGCGGCTTCGGGGTCACGGACGTGCTGCAGGGCGATCCGGCGGACCTAATCTCCTTGGACATGGTGGAGGGAAGCTCCAGCTTGGAAGGCAACACCATCATCGCGCCCGAGCCGCTGGCACAGGAACACGGCTGGCGCGTGGGCGACACGCTCACTGTGGCTGGCCCGACGGGCGAATCGGTTGAGGCAACCCTGGGCGGGCTGTTTGAAACGTCGAATATCTTGCAGTCGTTCGTGGTTTCCGACGAGGCGGCCGCCGCCACGGGCGCGCGCGGCACGGGCCGGATCCTCATGATCGGCGTGAACAATAACGGCACGGTGGACGAGGACCAGCTGCGCGCCAACCTCGAGGAGCTGGTGCGCCACGACATCGTGGTGCAGGTCCGTTCCACGCAGGACATGGCGGGCGAGGTCTCCGCCATGATCGACCAGATGCTGTTCATCCTCTACGCGCTGCTGTCCCTGGCGGTGGTGATTGCGGTGCTGGGCATTGTGAACACCCTGACGTTGTCGGTGATTGAGCGCCGCCAGGAGATCGGCATGTTGCGCGCGGTGGGCACGCAGCGCCGCCAGATCCGGACGATGATCACGCTCGAGTCGGTGCAGATGACGGTCTACGGCGCGATCCTCGGCGTGCTGCTTGGGCTCGGTTTGGGGTGGGCGTTCCTCACCGTCCTTGAGGCCAAAGGCTTAACGACGATCGTGGTTCCGTGGCCGCTCATCGGCACCGTGCTTGCCGGTTCGTTCGTAGTCGGTTTGCTGGCCGCGGTGTGGCCGGCCGGCAGGGCCGCGAAGACACCGCCGCTGGACGCCATCGCGGAGTAGGGGCTCTACCCGAAGCCGTACACGCCGACCGCGGAGGCGGCGATGGCGGCCAGGGCGGTGCCCACGCCGTACTTCGCAGCAAGGACGAACTCGCCGCTTTGGGCCATCTCGCCGAGCTGCCGTGCGAGCATGGACAGGGTGGACAGAGCACCGGCGAAGCCGATACCGATGCCGACGCGCCACACGCCCGGTGCTGCCACCGCGAAGCCGATGACAGCTGCCGCCGAGACGTTCGCCGCGAACGTGGACGCCAGCGTGCTGTGAATCTGGCGCATGAGCAGCCAGCGGGCAAACCCGCCTAGCATTCCGCCGATGAACACGGCCACAACTCCGATGAGTAGAGGCAACAGCTCAGGCATGCCGGTGCCCCCGGGTGGCGTCGCCGGCCATCCAGGCCAGGGTGGCGGTGGTGAGGCTGAGCACGATGATGAATCCGGCCCACACCGGCGAATCCGACACCGCGGTCAAGGAAACCGCGGACAGCGTGGAAAACCCGCCGAGGAAGCCCACGCCCCAGAACGGGCCGGGTTGGAACAGGCCCATGGCGAAGCAGGCGACCAGGTTCACTGCGGAGGTGACGGTCAGCGCGAGGGCTTCGGGCGTGGTGGGGCTAACCCAGATGAGGACCAGGTAGCGTGCGACAGCTCCAAGCCCCGCGCCCAACGCCACGGAAAGGCCGGTTGTTAGGTCATCGAACTGCACATTTGTCCACCTTAGCGCCCTATCCGGCGAAGGCGCGAAGGCCCCAGCGCATGCCGAACCAGGCGGCGACGATGCCCAGCACCGCCGTGCGCAGCGCGTAGCGAAGTGCTTCACGGTGGCGCCCAGCGGTGATCAGGTCGCCGAGCTCGCGGGAGAAGGTGGACCAGGTGGACAGCGCGCCGGCGAAGCCTGCGCCAAGCGCGATCTGCCACGGTACCGGGGCAGCGACGGCGAAACCGGCGACGGCGCAGGCCACCGTGTTGGCGGCGAAGGTGGCGGCGCGGGCGTTATCGATCAGCCGGGTCAACGCGAAGCGCGCCATGCCGCCGAGCAGGCCGCCGGCGAACACCACGGCGAGGGTGAGTGCCAATCCGAGCCAGCTAGCCATGGCGGCGCTCCCGGAGGGTGTGGCCGAGAAGGTAGGAAACTATAGACATCGCAAAGCTAAGTGCGACGATGACCAGCGCGATGATCGCCTCCGACTGCATCGCCGCCACCGAAATCGCGGAGAAGGTGGTGAAGCCGCCGAGGAAGCCCGCGCCCCACAACGGACCCGGCTTGTACAGGCCCATGGCGAAGCAGCCGAGCATGTTCACGGCGAAGGTCAGTGCGAGCGCCGCCGTGGACCCGGGTGCGGCCGATAGGAGCACAAGATGCCTGACAACGGCACCAAGGCCCGCCCCGAGCCCAACCGTGAGTGCTGTCCGGAATGTGTCCACGGCTGGGAGTCTATCGCCAGTCCATCTGCTGGCGTTCCACGAACTCCGCGACCTCCTCCGGGGTCTTCTTCAGGTACGGGTCCCAGGCGAGGTACTCGCGGGTCTCGCGCACCACGATGCCGGACAGCAACAGCAGGCCGATCAGGTTCGGGATGGCCATCAGCCCGTTGGACAGGTCGGAGAACGTCCACGCCAGCTCCAGCGACGCCACCGCGCCGACAAACGACAGCGCAGTGAAGAACATGCGGTAGGGGATGGACGCCCAGTCGCCGAACAGTGCCACGATGGCGCGCTCGCCGTAGTAGGACCAGCCCAGGATGGTGGAAAACGCGAAGAAGATCAGTGCGACGGAGACGATCAGGCTGCCCCACTCGCCGGGCAGGGCCGTCTCGAAGGCGGTGGCGGTCATGATCGCGGCCTGGTCGCGGCCCATGTCCCAGGTGCCGGCGGTGACGATGACCAGGCCTGTGATGGTGACAACCAAGATGGTGTCGATGAACGTCTGCGTCATGGACACCAGCGCCTGGCGCGCCGGGTGCTGCGTCTTCGCGGCGGCGGCGGCGATTGCGGCGGAGCCCATGCCGGACTCGTTGGAGAAGATGCCGCGGGCCACGCCGAACTGAATGGCCAGCATGATGCCGGAGCCGACGAAACCGCCGGTGGCTGCGGTGCCGGTGAACGCGTCTGTGAAGATGGTGGTGATGGCCGCCGGCACCCGGTCCGCCATGAGCGCCAGCGCGGTGATGCCGCCGCCGACGTAGATGACGATCATCAGCGGCACGAACGCCGCGGTGATTTTGCCGATGCCCTCGATGCCGCCGAGCACGGCCGCGCCGACGGCGAAGAAAATGACCACGCCGGCGACGTTGGCGCTGATGCCGAAGGCGTCGTGCATGCCCGCGGCGATGGAGTTGCCCTGGGCGAGGTTGCCGATGCCGAAGGAGGCGAAGATGGTGAACAGGGTAAATGCCGCAGCGAGGAATTTGCCGAAGCGGCCGCCGACACCGGTTCTTAAGTACTCGTGCGGCCCGCCCTGCTGTTTGCCCTTCTTGTCGGTGGTGCGGAAACGCACGCCCAGGTAGGCCTCGGAGTACTTCGAGGCCATGCCCACGATGCCGGTGAGCCAGATCCAAAACAGCGCGCCGGGCCCGCCGATGGAGATCGCGGTGGCCACGCCGACGATGTTGCCGGTGCCCACCGTGGCGGCCAGGGCGGTGGTCAGGGCCTGGTAGTTGGAGATGTCGCCGGCGCCTTCCTCGGCCTTGTCTACGAACGCGTGGCGGGTGGCGCGGCCGAGGGTGCGGAACTGGATGCCGCGCAGGCGGATGGTCAGAAACAGGCCGGTGCCCAGCAGCAGGGGGATGAGCAAGAACGGTCCCCAGACAAAAGTGGAGATAGCACTGAGGATGTTGTTCAAGTTGTCAGCCATGAACAGAAGTAAAACATACAGTGCGGTGAATAATATATAGGTGGCAGGAAATACATTCACGGGCGATGATGGTGGGAAGGACTCTG
Organism: Corynebacterium pilbarense; assembly: GCF_026930265.1. Lineage (NCBI taxonomy): Bacteria > Bacillati > Actinomycetota > Actinomycetes > Mycobacteriales > Corynebacteriaceae > Corynebacterium > Corynebacterium pilbarense. Next base: position 28,674 of record NZ_JANRML010000016.1, on the reverse strand, counting down.
CCTGAGACACAAGGAGCATTGCCATGGCACACCAACGCGCCGGACAGCCCGCCCGCGACGAAGACCTCATCGACATCGCCGAGGTGGTCACCGCCTACTACACCCGCGACATCGACCCGGAAAACCCGGACCAGCAGGTCGCCTTCGGTACCTCCGGCCACCGCGGCTCGTCTCTGGACAGCGCGTTCAACGAGGCGCACATCCTGGCCACCACGCAGGCAATCGTGGACTATCGCCGCGGCGAGGGCATCGACGGGCCGGTCTACATCGGCCGCGACACCCACGCCCTGTCCGAGCCGGCGATGGTCTCCGCGCTTGAGGTGCTCATTGCCAATGGGGTGCCGGTGCTTGTCGACGCTAAAGGGCGCTACACGCCCACCCCGGCTGTCTCCCACGCCATCCTGACCCACACCGGCGGCAAGGCCGACGGCATTGTGGTGACCCCGTCCCACAACCCGCCGCGCGACGGCGGTTTCAAATACAACCCGCCCACCGGCGGGCCCGCGCCGGCGGAGGCGACGGACTGGATTGCCAAGCGCGCCAACGAGTACATCGCCGCAGGCCTCGACGGTGTGAAGCGCACTCCTGTCACGGGCGTGCTGGACGAGCGCGCCGGGAAGTTCGACTACCTCGACCACTACGTTTCCGACCTGGGCAGCGTGGTGGACATGGACGCGATCAAGGCGTCCGGCCTGCACATCGGCGCTGACCCGATGGGCGGTGCGTCCGTGGACTACTGGGGCGCGATCGGCGAGCGCTACGGGCTGAACCTCGAAGTGGTCAACCCGCACGTGGACGCCACCTGGCGGTTTATGACGCTGGACACCGACGGCAAGATCCGCATGGACTGCTCCAGCCCGAACTCCATGGCCTCGCTGGTGCACAACCGAGACAAGTTCGACCTGGCCACCGGCAACGACGCGGACGCCGACCGCCACGGCATCGTCACCCCCGACGCGGGCCTGATGAACCCGAACCATTACCTGGCCGTGGCCATCGAGTACCTGTTCAGCCACCGCGACGGCTGGGCGGATGGCACCGCGGTGGGCAAGACCTTGGTCTCGTCCTCCATGATCGACCGCGTGGTCGCATCGCTCGGCCGCGAGCTGGTGGAGGTGCCTGTCGGCTTCAAGTGGTTTGTGCCGGGGCTTATCGACGGCACGATCGGCTTCGGCGGGGAAGAATCTGCCGGCGCGTCGTTTTTGCGCAAGGACGGCACCGTCTGGTCCACCGACAAGGACGGGTTGATTATGGACCTGCTCGCCGCGGAGATCGCCGCCGTGACCGGTAAAACCCCGTCCGCGCGCTACGCGGAGCTCGAGACTGAGTACGGTGCCCCGGCCTACGCGCGCATCGACGCCCCGGCCGGGCGCGAGGAAAAGGCCAAGCTCAAGGCGCTGTCGGCGGACCAGGTCGCGGCGGATGCGTTGGCGGGCGAAGCTATCGTCGCAAAGCTGACTGAAGCTCCTGGCAACGGTGCCGCCATCGGCGGGTTGAAGGTGACCACTGAAAACGCGTGGTTCGCCGCACGCCCGTCCGGCACCGAGGACAAGTACAAGATCTACGCCGAGTCCTTCAAGGGCGACGCGCATTTGAAGCAGGTGCAAGAGGAGGCACAGGCGCTCGTTTCTGAAGTTTTGGACAACTAATGGAGTAACGTACGACCTGTGAGCACAACTTCAACCCCCGCGCCCCAGCGCGACACCAAAGCGCTGGTGCTGGATGTACTTTCCGCGCTGGCGCGCTTCTTCATGGCATACGTATGGCTGGACGCCGGCATTGCGAAAATCGGCGTCCCCCTCGACGTAACCAAGACCATCGAGGCCTACGAGATTTTCACCCCCGACTGGTCCTACCTGCTGGCTCACATCATCGGCCCGCTCGAAGTCGCCGGCGGCCTGCTGCTGCTTCTTGGCATTAAGCTGCGCTGGTCCGGCAAGGTGTCCATCATCGTGCTGACGCTGTTCATCATCGGCCTGCTGTCCGCATGGCAGCGCGGCCTGGTCATCGACTGCGGCTGCTTCGACCCGTCTGAGGCCGGCGAAGGAGAGAGCAACCTGCTCGTCACCGTGGCGCGCGACCTGGGCTACATCGCGATTACCGGGTTTATGATGTGGCGCCCGTTTAAGAAGTTCGCTATCTACCCCTAAACTTGTGCGGGTAGACAGTACCCGTCATGCCGCAAGGCACGCACAACAGGAGATAACTGTGACCACACGTAAAGTGGAAAACCCGAACAAGAAGGGCAACACCGCCTTCATCTGGGCGGTCCTCGCCGTCCTGGCTATTGCCCTCGTGGTGATCGGCCTGATCGTCTTCAACGGCCGCGAAAACCGCAGCGCCGCAATCCAAGAAGAGATGATCGACCTCGAAGGCGTCAACGTCGCCTGGGATGGGGAGGAAAACACCATCCACCTCACCGGCGACAACGCCGACGCGAAGACTGCCGAGCTGTTCGAAGACTTCTCCTGCACCCACTGTGCGGACCTGCACATCGCCACCGACGAGGCAATGCTGGAGAAGCTCAAGGCCGGCGAGATCAACGTTGAACTGCGCCCGATGACCGCCTTGGACCAAGGCCAAGAAGGCCACTCCACCAAGGCGCTCGCTGCCGAGCTGGCCCTGATCGCCAACGGCGACCTGGCGCAGGCGTTCACCGTCCGCGACTACCTGTTCCAGAACCAACAGTCCGCGTACAACAAGTACGACAACGACGGCTTCGCCGACCTGGCCAAGGACTACGAGGCATCCGACGCGGCCATCCAGGACATCCGCGACGGCAAGTACGTCGAGGCCGCCAAGCGCATGGGCTCTGAGAACATGAAGTACCAGGAGGACGAGACCGGCGAGGCGTGGACCCCGCGCGTTCTGGTGGACGGCAAGGACATCGAGGACCTTGCGGGCGAGCGCGACCAGTGGCCGGAGACCCTGGCCGGGATGTAATCGCTGTTGTTGATAGCGATTTCACCGCCTCACTCCGGCCCCGGGGTGGGGCGGTTTCACTTTCCCGCTGGGGATTTGGAGGCCCGCGCGCCCAGCTGTATATTTACGTGAGTTATCCAAGGGGCTATGGCGCAGTTGGTAGCGCACCACACTGGCAGTGTGGGGGTCACGGGTTCGAATCCCGTTAGCTCCACTCCATAACTACATATCCTTGGGGCTATGGCGCAGTTGGTAGCGCACCACACTGGCAGTGTGGGGGTCACGGGTTCGAATCCCGTTAGCTCCACTAGCAAAGCTGTCCGGCCGGTTGGTCGGGCAGCTTTTTCGTATTCTGGGGCGCATGGACACCCCGATCGGACCGTTGCGCCTCGTCGCCAATGAGTGCGGCGTGACCCGTGTGTGCTTCGAGGGGGAGCAGCTGCCTATCGACGAACCTCCGGCGAGCCCCCTGGTCACCCAAGAACTGACCGAATACTTTGCCGGCACGCGCCGGGAGTTCTCCGTGCCGCTGGACCTGCAGAACGTGACCGAGTTCCGCGCTGCGGTGCTGCGGGAGCTGGAGAAAGTCCCGTACGGGGAGACCACCTCCTACGCGGAGCTCGCCCGCGCGGTGGGCAACCCCAATGCGGTGCGCGCGGTGGGCAGCGCGTGCGCCACTAACCCGCTGCCGCTGTTCATCCCGTGCCACCGGGTGCTGCGTTCCGACGGCCAACTCGGCGGTTACCGTGGCGGGGTAGAGGCAAAACGTTTCCTACTGCGAATGGAGGGCATCGATGTCTGACACGTTTGTCAAGCACGGCAGCGCGCCGGGAGCCGCGGCCGCGGAAGCCGCGTACCTGCGCTGGCTGTGCGAGGGCTCCACCGCGGTGGTGGAGGTGCTGGACCTGGACGAGGATGCGAACACGCTGACCATCGAGAAAGTGGATTCGGCCCGCCCGACCGTGGACGCGGCACGCGAGGCCGGCCGGGAGCTGGCCGCCATCCACGCCATGGGGGCCGCCGCGTTCGGCGCGCCCGCGGACGGGTGGGAAGGCCCCAACTTCATCGGCACCCGCCAGCAGGCGTGCGAGCCCACCGAGCGCTGGGCCGAGTTCTACGTGCATCAGCGGGTGCTGCCATTCGCCGAGAAGGCGCTAAGGGCGGGGAATCCCGGGGGCGGCGGTATGGACGTCGTCAAGCAAGCATGCGATGCGCTGCTCGAAGAAGACGAGGACGCCCCGCTGGCGCGCATCCACGGCGACCTGTGGGCGGGCAACCTGCTGTTTGGGTCGGAGGGCCCGCGGTTCATTGACCCGGCGGCGCACGGCGGGCACCCACTGACCGACATCGCGATGCTCGAGCTGTTCGGCGCGCCGCACTTCAGCGCGATCGTGGACGGGTACCTGGATGCCGGCGGCGAGCTGGGGCGCGACTGGCAGCGTCGCATCGCGGTGCACCAACTGCACCCGCTGGCGGTGCACGCGTGGACGCACGGCCCGTCCTACGGCTCCGCGCTCGTGCGCGCGGCGGAGGAGACCCTGCGCGTGATAGACAGTAGGCAATAAAGGAGGAGATTCAGATGGGGAATGTAAAAAGTTCGCTAGATAGGCTCGAAGAACTTGGGCTTCTCGAGCAGCGCGGCAAACCCTTCGAAGTGACCTGGGAACCTATCCAGCTCGACTTCACTCTGGAGGAATGGCTCGAAGAGGAACGCGGTGAGGAGCGCTTAGAGCGGGTGATGGCGGACCTCCGCGACCTGCCCTAACGCCACCAGGTGTCGTTCGGGCCCGGCGGCAGGTGGCGCTTGTGCTGGCCGACACGCCACAGGTGCTCGAGGCGCTCGGCGGCCTCGGCGGGAATCTGCTTGCCCTCCAGGTAGTCGTCGATGTGGGCGTAGGTGACGCCGAGCGCCTCTTCGTCGGGAAGTGCGGGGCGGTCTTCTTCCAGGTCCGCGGTCGGGACCTTCTCCCACAGGCGGGGTTCGGCGTCGAGGTGGGCCAAAAGCGCCGCGCCCTGGCGCTTGTTCAACCCTGCCAGCGGGATAAGGTCTGCGGCGCCGTCGCCGTGTTTGGTGAAAAACCCGGTGATGTTCTCCGCCGCATGGTCCGAGCCCACCACCAGAAGACCGCGCTCGCCGGCGATGGCATACTGGGCGATCATGCGCATGCGCGCCTTGACGTTGCCCTTGTTGAAATCGCCGAGGCTGTCCGCTCCCAGCGCGCCCGCCACAGCACTAGCTAGGGCGGTGGTGGCTGGCTCGATGTCCACCGTGACCGTTTCGTCGGGCTGGATGAACTTGAGTGCCAGCTGCGCGTCGTCCTCGTCGGCCTGCACGCCGTGAGGCAGCCGCACCGCAACGAAGGTCGCGTCGCTGCCGTTCGCCCGGCGTTTCTCCACCGCCAGCTGCGCCAGACGTCCGGCGAGCGTGGAGTCCTGCCCGCCGGAAATGCCGAGTACGTACCCCTTCGCGCCGGTGGCGTCCAGGTAGTCCACTAGGAACTGCACGCGCCGGGTGATCTCGGTGGCCGGGTCGATGGTCGGTGCCACGCCGAGGGTGGCGATGATCTCTGACTGCATGGCGCTCATGGTAGGAGGTTTTGATTCAGCGCGTCCGGTGTGTAACATTTACCCCCGTGTTGCGACTCGGCAGCTCGCCGATGGTCGCTAATTGCAGGTAATCCGAGCAGAAAGGAGCGCCCGATGAAGGTCCGCAAGTCGCTTCGGTCGCTGAAGAACAAGCCGGGCGCTCAGGTTGTGCGCCGCCACGGCAAGGTTTTTGTGATCAACAAGAAGGATCCCCGCTTCAAGGCTCGCCAGGGCTAAGCGCGAATCCTGCCCCGTCACCGGTTGGTGGCGGGGCTTTTTGCTTTTCTGCGAAACCCCCGTCCTGAAACCAATTTCGGCCAAAATTACACGCGTGGGAGCCCAAAACTGTCCATGTTCTAACTACATGTAGGTGATTCGCCACCCCTATCCTGGGAATACCACCCGTGTAACTACTACATGTAGTAGCGGTTGCCGAAGTTTCCCCCAAGGTATAGTGTCTCTTGGTGTTGCCCCGGGGGAGCCGGGGAATTGAGAAAAAGCGTCGAAATCCAGTCGAATCCCGGTCGAAGACCCGCACAGAAAGAGCCTGAAGAACTATGTCGATCACCGTTTACAGCAAGCCGGCCTGCATGCAGTGCAAGGCAACCGAGAAGGCCCTAACCAAGGCCGGCCTTGAGTTCACCACGGTTGACATCTCCATGGACGACGAGGCCCGCGACTACGTCATGGCCCTCGGCTATGTGCAGGCCCCGGTCGTTGAGGCCAACGGCGAGCACTGGTCCGGCTTCCGCCCGGACCGCATCAAGGGCCTCGCCGCCGCTGCGTAACTGCCCGGTCCCCGCCGCCCGCGCCCGTCCGGCCCGCGGATCCAGCTAGTAAGACCCAGCTAACGGTCCCAAAAAGGCGAATAGCTGGAACCTAGTAGCTGGATTTGGTTCTGGGAGGGGGCGGGAAAAGCGCGGGCGCCACACAACAGAAAACTCAAGACGAAGAAAGGCGGCTGCCATGCTGGTGGTCTACTTCTCTTCCGCGACGGAGAACACGAAGCGGTTTGTGGAGAAGCTCGGCCTCCCGTCCCAGCGCATCCCGTTGCGCAGGAACGACCCGGAACTCAACGTCGACGAGCCGTACGTGCTCATCTGCCCCACATACGGTGGCGGAGTGAGCGTCAGCGGCGGCAACTCGCGGCCGGTGCCGGGGCAGGTGATCCGCTTCCTCAACAACGAAGGCAACCGGAGCCTGATCCGGGGTGTCATCGCCGCCGGCAACTCCAACTTCGGGGCAGATTACTGTCTTGCCGGGAAGGTTATCGCCGACAAGTGTAAGGTCCCATACTTGTACCGGTTCGAGCTCATGGGCTCGGCCGAGGACGTTGCGCACGTGCGCCGCCAACTGGTCGAAAACGCTGGAAGGTTGGGGCTGCGTGGGGGACCGGAGGTCGTCGATAGGCAAGATGCCCCGGACGAATCCGAGCGGCTTGCAAAACTGCGCGAAAAATACGCCGGTAAATATTCAAGAACACGATGAAGGACGAGATGTGACTACCCAGACTGTCGGTAAGAATGTCCCGGAGCCGGTCAACGAAAGCGACCAGCTAGATTACCACGCGCTCAACGCGCTTCTGAACCTCTACGACGAAAACGGCCAGATCCAGTTTGAAAAGGACCGCGAGGCCGCGAACCAGTTCTTCCTCCAGCACGTCAACCAGAACACCGTCTACTTCCACGACCTGGAAGAAAAGATCGACTACCTGGTCACCAACAAGTACTACGAGCCGGACACCATTGAGAAGTACGACTGGAACTTAATTAAGGACACGTTCAAGCGCGCGTACTCGTACAAGTTCCGCTTCAAGTCCTTCCTCGGCGCATACAAGTACTACACCTCCTACACGCTGAAGACCTTCGACGGGCGCCGCTACCTCGAGCGCTTCGAGGACCGCGTGGCCATGACCTCCCTCTTCCTCGCCGACGGCAACGAGGAGCTCGCATTCGCGCTTGTGGACGAGATCATGACCGGCCGCTTCCAGCCCGCCACCCCGACGTTCTTGAACGCCGGCAAGGCGCAGCGCGGCGAGTTGGTGTCCTGCTTCCTTTTGCGCATCGAAGACAACATGGAGTCCATCGGCCGCGCCATCAACTCGTCGCTGCAGCTGTCCAAGCGCGGCGGCGGCGTGGCACTGCTTCTGAGCAACATCCGTGAATCCGGCGCGCCGATCAAGCACATCGAAAACCAGTCCTCCGGCGTCATCCCAGTGATGAAGCTTTTGGAAGACGCGTTCTCCTACGCCAACCAGCTCGGCGCACGCCAGGGTGCAGGTGCGGTGTACCTCAACGCCCACCACCCCGACATCATGCGCTTTTTGGACACCAAGCGCGAGAACGCGGACGAGAAAATCCGCATCAAGACCCTCTCGCTCGGCGTGGTCATCCCGGACATCACTTTTGAGCTGGCCAAGCGCAACGACGACATGTACTTGTTCTCCCCGTACGACGTCGAGCGCGTCTACGGCGTGCCGTTCGCGGACATCTCCGTGACCGAAAAGTACGAGGAGATGGTCGAAGACCCGCGCATCCGCAAGTCCAAGATCTCTGCGCGCGCGTTCTTCCAGACCATCGCCGAGATCCAGTTCGAGTCCGGCTACCCGTACATCATGTTCGAGGACACGGCGAACCGCGCGAACCCGGTGAAGACCGGCCGCATCAACATGTCCAACCTGTGCTCGGAGATCCTGCAGGTCAACTCCCCGTCAGTGCTGAACGAAGACCTGACCTACGCCGAGACCGGCCACGACATCTCCTGCAACCTGGGGTCGCTGAACATCGCGATGGCGATGGACTCCGACGACTTCGCCAAAACCGTCGAGACCTCCATCCGCGCGCTGACCGCAGTGGCGGACAAGACCTCCATCGACTCCGTGCCGCCGGTGCGCGACGGCAACGACGCCTCCCACGCCATCGGCCTGGGCCAGATGAACCTGCACGGCTACCTCGGCCGCGAGCACATCGAATACGGCTCCGAGGAAGGCCTGGACTTCACCAACGCCTACTTCGCCGCCGTGATGTACCAGTGCCTGCGGGCCTCCCACAAGATCGCCGTGGAGAAGGGCACCGCGTTCGCGGATTTTGCCAATTCCGAGTACGCCACGGGCGAGTTCTTCGACCGCTACAACCCGGAGGACTTCCAGCCCAAAACCGACAAGGTCAAGGAGCTGTTTGCCAACTCCAACATCGCCGTGCCGACGGCGCAGGAGTGGGCGCAGCTGAAGGACGACATCGCCCGCGACGGCATCTACAACCGCTACCTGCAAGCCGTGCCGCCGACCGGCTCGATTTCCTACATCAACAACTCCACGTCCTCGATCCACCCGATCGCCTCCAAGATCGAGATCCGCAAGGAAGGCAAGATCGGCCGCGTCTACTACCCGGCGCCGCACATGGACAACGAGAACATCGAGTACTTCAAGGACGCCTACGAGATCGGCTACGAAAAGATCATCGACACCTACGCGGTGGCCACGAAGTACGTCGACCAGGGTCTGTCGCTGACCCTGTTCTTCAAGGACACGGTGACCACCCGCGACATCAACCGCGCGCAGATCTACGCGTGGAAGAAGGGTGTGAAGACCTTGTACTACATCCGCCTGCGCCAGATGGCGCTGGAAGGCACTGAGATCGAGGGCTGCGTCTCCTGCATGCTCTAGGGCGGTAGGGGAGCGCGTGCTTCTCGACGAGAAAATCGCTGATCTGCTAGTTCCGTTTTTGGGCAACTAGCAGATCAGCAACATGGCGGGGCTCACCGGGGAGAGTTACATCTCCATAAAATCGTTGACGCCGCGGAGGAGACGCCGAGAAGCATCCTCGGCAGCATCCGCATTGCCGGAAGCAATGGCCTGCGCCAGATCCACGTGGATCTGCATGGTGTCCACGTGCGGGTCGTCCGGCATGATGCCGTACAGCGCGCGGCCGGACATGATGTCCATGATCGGCGGGGTCAGCGCCACAAACATCTCGTTGCCCGACGCCTCGAGCATGAGCGCGTGGAACTCCAGGTCCGCCTCCTGGAATGCGTCCGAGTTGCCGCTTTCCTGGCCGGCCAGCTCGACGATCTGGTCTGCCAGCTCGCACAAGCGGCGGCCCTGCTCCTTCGTTGCGTTGACGGCGGCGAGGCGGGCGGCGGTGGGCTCGATGGCGTCGCGCAGCTCGCGCAACGACGCCAACTGTGCCGGGCGTTGCTCCTCAGTGCGCAGGCGCCAGGAGATAATCGCGTGGTCGAACACGTTCCACTCGCTTTGCGGCAGAACCTTCAGCCCCACGCGGCGGGACGAAGACACAAGACCGAGCTGCTCGAGCGCGCGCATCGCCTCGCGGGCGACGGTGCGGGAGATGCCGAAGCGCTCCGACAGGTCGTGGAGGGTGAACGTGTGCCCCTCGGGCTGGCTGCCTGAAACGATTTCCTCGCCGAGCGTGTCCAGGATCGACGAAAGTAGTGGCTGAGAGGACCGATGACCGCTGGTAGCCACGGCGCGACCTCCTTTAAGAGATGATGTTTGCGACAGTATGCGAGTAGTTTAGTCATGCAGCTGCCCAGTTATGGCATCGCGTGGAGCCGATTTCCGGGCGGGGCGCAGGACGTCTCCCGAGGCGTTTGACACCGAAGTAGGATGGTCGCCATGACTGACGATTACGCGCGTTACCTCGAGTCCCACGAAAAGCCCGTGAAGGCTATTAACTGGAATAGCGTCCCGGACGACAAGGACCTTGAAGTGTGGGATCGCCTGACCGGCAACTTCTGGCTCCCAGAAAAGATTCCGGTGTCCAACGACATCCAGAGCTGGAACACCCTCAACGACGAAGAAAAGCAAGCCACCATGCGCGTGTTCACCGGCCTGACGCTGCTGGACACAATCCAGGGAACCGTCGGCGCGGTCTCGCTACTGCCGGACGCGAATTCGTTGCACGAGGAAGCGGTGCTGACCAACATCGCCTTCATGGAGTCGGTGCACGCGAAGTCCTACTCCAACATCTTCATGACCCTTGCGGACACTCCCGCAATTAACGACGCGTTCCGCTGGTCCGAGGAAAACGAGTACCTCCAGCGCAAGGCGAAAATCATCCTGAGCTACTACGAGGGCGACGACCCGCTCAAGCGCAAGATTGCGTCTGTGATGCTGGAGTCCTTCCTGTTCTACTCCGGCTTCTACCTGCCGCTGAACTGGTCGGTGCACTCCAAGCTGACGAACACCGCCGACATCATCCGCCTGATTATCCGCGACGAGGCGGTGCACGGCTACTACATCGGCTACAAGTACCAGGTGGCGCTGCGAGGCGAGTCGGAGGAGCGCAAGGAGGAGCTGAAGGACTACGCATTCGAGCTGCTCTACGACCTTTACGAGAACGAAAACCAGTACACCGAGGACATCTACGACGCGCTCGGCTGGACCGAAGACGTGAAGCGCTTCTTGCGGTACAACGCCAACAAGGCGCTGAACAACCTCGGTTATGAGGGCCTGTTCCCGGTGGACGAGACGAAGGTGTCGCCGGCAATTTTGGCTTCGCTGTCGCCGAACGCGGACGAGAACCACGACTTCTTCTCCGGTTCCGGCTCCTCCTACGTCATTGGACGCGCGGAGGACACTCAGGACGACGACTGGGATTTCTAGGCACAAACTTTACGACGTACCTTCGGTGACCCCCGGTTCGCGCTCGCGAGCCGGGGATTTTTCATCCCCGCCGGGCAGTTCCCATGCGCCTCACCAGTTACAGCCCGGGTTGGCTTGGCCGGGTGCTGACCCCGCACGGGGGCACCATTGCGGGAGGCTGGAAAAACAATGTGTGGAACGTTATGCTGATTCGGTATCACTCGTGGCATCTGTGCCTAATCCGGCGTCGGTCGGGGTAGGCGCAGGCGCCGTAGTCAGGAGGATTAGATGACCGCTGTGGCACCGCGGCTGGATAATTACGTCCCGCCGACACGCCCAGAGCCCACGGGCAACGCTCGCAAGGGCTCGATGTTTTACAAGCAACTCACCACGACTGACCATAAAGAACTGGGCATCATGTACATCATCATGTCCTTCGTCTGGTTCTTTGTGGGCGGTCTTATGGCGCTGCTGATTCGTGCTGAGCTGTTCAGTCCGGGTCTGCAGTTCCTGTCCAACGAGCAGTTCAACCAGCTGTTCACCATGCACGGCACTGTCATGCTGCTGGCGTTCGGTACCCCGATCGTCTGGGGTTTTGCCAACTACGTGCTGCCGCTGCAGATCGGCGCACCGGACGTGGCCTTCCCGCGCCTGAACGCGTTCGGCTTCTGGGTCACCAGCATCGGCGTCATCGCCATGCTTCTCGGCTTCGTCACCCCGGGTGGCGCTGCCGACTTCGGTTGGACCATGTACATGCCGCTGGCTGACTCTGTGCACACCCCGTCCGTCTCAGCCAACCTCTGGATTGTCGGCGTGGGTGCCACCGGTGTGGGCACCATCGCCTCCGCAGTGAACATGCTCACCACCGTGCTGACAATGCGTGCGCCGGGCATGACCATGTTCCGTCTGCCGGCGTTCACCTGGACTGTCTTCGTCACCTCCATCATCGCCCTGATGATTTTCCCGCTGCTGACTGCTGCGGCGATGGGCGTGCTCTACGACCGTCTGCTCGGCGGCCACATCTTCGACACCGCTAACGGCGGCACGATTCTGTGGCAGCACATGTTCTGGTTCTTCGGCCACCCCGAGGTGTACGTCCTGGCGCTGCCGTTCTTCGGCTTGATCTCCGAGATCGTTCCGGTGTTCTCCCGTAAGCCGATCTTCGGCTACATCGGTCTGATCTTTGCAACCCTGGCAATTGCTGGTCTGTCCATGGCCGTGTGGGCGCACCACATGTTCGCCACCGGCGCGGTTCTGCTGCCGTTCTTCTCGTTCATGACCTTCCTCATCTCCGTGCCGACCGGCGTGAAGTTCTTCAACTGGCTGGGCACGATGTGGAACGGCCACCTCACGTTCGAGACCCCGATGTTGTGGGCTGTCGGCTTCCTGTTCACCTTCCTGTTCGGTGGTCTGACCGGCATCATGCTGGCTTCCCCGCCGCTGGATTTCCAGCTGCACGACTCCTACTTCGTGGTTGCGCACTTCCACTACACCCTGTTCGGCACCGTGGTGTTCGCCTCCACTGCTGGCGTGTACTTCTGGTTCCCGAAGATGACTGGCCGCATGCTGGACGAGAAGCTGGGCAAGATCCACTTCTGGTTCACGGTCGTCGGCTTCAACATGACCTTCCTGGTCCAGCACTGGCTGGGCAACATGGGTATGCCACGCCGCTACGCCGACTACCTGGACACCGACGGCTTCACGCTTCTGAACCAGGTTTCCACGGTTGGCTCGTTCATCCTGGGCATCGGCATGCTGCCGTTCATCTGGAACGTTTTCAAGTCCTGGCGCTACGGCGAGATCGTCACCGTCGACGATCCGTGGGGCTACGGTAACTCGCTGGAATGGGCAACCACCTGCCCGCCGCCGCGCCACAACTTCACCGCCCTGCCACGTATCCGCTCTGAGCGCCCGGCGTTCGAGCTGCACTACCCGCACATGGTGGAGACCCTGCGCCGCGAGGCTCACACCGGTCACCGCGACTCGGGCAAGGGCGGCAACCACGAATTGGCCGCCGTCGAGGGTAGCGCTCGCGCTACCAGCTAGTATTCTCGTCTCGGCCTCCTGAACGAACCCCCGCTTCGGCGGGGGTTTTCGTCGTTTCAGCCAGCCGGAATTGCGGAGTACCCTGACCCCGATGACTGAACAGATGACCGCCGCCGCTCACCAGCTCCTGCAAGACCGAGTCTCCGGCGACTACAAAGCCCGCAGCGAGGACGCGCGAGACCCGCAAACTGTGCAAGCGATGCAGCTGGCCATCAACCTGCCCAAGCAGGATCCACCGAGCCGCAACCAGGTGCTTGCAGACGCCGCCCGCGCCGCCGTGGCGGTGTGCCTGGACCCGCGCGCGGGAGAGGACGGCTTTTGGCGCGACGCGTTGGACGCCTGGTACTCCCACCGCATCCGCAAGGTGGCCCGCCGCGCCCGCAACAAAGCCTGGGATGACGTGCAGGTGTTGCCCGGGGTCACCGTCGGCAGTGTGCGCGCGTTTGTCCCCTCGGCAGTCTCTGAGGTGCCGCACTCGATTGCGAAGCTGCAGATCAAGGGCACGGAGATAGAACCGGGGGAGGTGCGCCCGCTCGATTCAGAAGCGCCGCTTATCGCGCTTGACACGTCGCTGCAGATGTCTGCGGGCAAGGCCGCGGCGCAGGCCGGCCACGCTTCGATGCTGCTCGCGGCCGCACGTGAGACGTCCTGGGTGCAGCAGTGGGCGCAAGCCGGCTTCCCGCTGAACGTTCGCGAGCTGCCCCGCGAGGAATTCGCCGAGCTCGCCGCGCGCCCCGAGACGGTAGCGGTTCGCGACGCGGGGTTCACCGAGGTCGCGCCCGGCTCCACCACAGCGATTGCTATTGCTTAGCCACGAGCCTGCGCAGCGCCCCGCGCACCGTGTCCGCGTCCGTGGTGTCCCAGAACGCCGGGAGGCTGCGCCGGATGAACGAGCCGTAGCGCTTCGTTACCAACCGGTTGTCTAACACGGCGACGACCCCGCGGTCGTCGACAGACCGCAATAGTCTGCCCGCGCCCTGCGCCATGAGCAGGGAGGCGTGCGTGGCGGAAACCTCCATGAAGCCGGAACGGCCCGCGGCATCCGCGGCGTTGGAGCGCGCCTGCAACAGGGGATCGTCGGGGCGGGGGAAGGGGATGCGATCGATGATCACCAGCGAACACGCGCTGCCCGGCACGTCCACGCCCTGCCAGAGGGTGAGGGTGCCAAACAGGCAGGAGTTCTCGTTTTTGGCGAACGTGTCCACCAGCGTGCCGGTGGAGTCCTCGCCCTGCAGCAGGATGTCGAAGGGCAGGCGCGAGCGCATGGCTTCGGCGGCCTGCTCGGCGGCGCGGCGGGAGGAGAACAGCCCGAGGGTGCGTCCGCCGGCGGCGGTGATCAGCTCCGCGATCTCGTCCAACGTCTCCGCGGACAGCCCGTCGCGGCCCGGGGTGGGCAGGTGGCGTGCGGTGTAGAGGATGCCGGACTTGCGCGGGTCGAACGGCGTGCCGGCGTCGAGCGAGTCCCAGGAGCCCTGCGGCAGGCCCCAGGAAGCGGCCATGGCGTTGAAGTTGCCGCCCACGGTCAAGGTGGCTGACGTGAGCACTACCGTCTTCTCGCCGAAGAGCCTCTCGTGCAGCAGGCCCGCCACGGACAGGGGCGCGACGGACACGGAATCGCCGTAGCGCTCCGAGCGGGTCAGCCACACCACGTCCGAGTGCTTCGCTGGGTCTGGTTCGTCGAAGACCTCCAGGATGCGCACCACCGCGTCGTGCAGGTCCTCGAGGTGGTTGCGCAGGTTGGCGCGTTCGGCGAACTTCTCGGGGTCGTTCTCGGACTCTCCGGGTGGGGCGTCCGAGATGGCGGTGCGGGTCTTCCACAGCGCGTCGCGAAGCGCGGCGAATGCGCCACGGGCCGGCTCCGAGATGACCTCCCAGCGCCCCGGGGCTTCCAGGTCGATGGCCGCCGTGAAGTCGTCGATGACGTTTTCCAGCGTGTCCCGCTCTGCCCCCAGCTTGCTGGCGCGGCGGGCGGCCATCGCCAGAGCACGCGCGGAGATCTCGGAGGTGGCGACCGAGGTGATGCGGCCGTCGAGCTCGTGGGCCTCGTCGATGATCACGGCGTCGTGCTCGGGCAGCACGGCCACGTCCGCGAGCGCGTCGATAGCCAAAAGCGCGTGGTTGGTCACCACGATGTCCACGTCCTTGGTGCGCTCGCGGGCGAGCTCCGCGAAGCACTCCTCGCCGTGCGGGCAGCGGGTCGCGCCCAGACACTCGTTGGAGGTCACGGACACCTGCCGCCACGCCATGTCCGGTACGCCGGGGACCAGATCGTCGCGGTCGCCCGTCTCAGTGTCCTGCGCCCATTCGGACACGCGCTTGACGAGCTTGCCCAGCCAGGACAGGTCCTCTTCCTCGATGAGGGACTCCGAAGGCGCGTTATCCAGCATCAGTTTGTGCTTGCACAGGTAGTTGTTGCGGCCCTTCTGAATGGCGAAGGTGGGGCGCTCAGGCAACAGCGGCTCAAGCGCGTCTGCCAGCCGGGGCAAATCCCTATCCACGAGCTGCCGCTGCAGCGCGATCGTCGCCGTGGAGACGACCACGGTGGTGCCGTGCGCCTGGGCGTGCCGGATGGCGGGGACGAGGTAGGCCAGGGACTTGCCGGTGCCCGTGCCCGCCTGCACAGCCAGGTGGCGCTCGGAGTCGAGTGCGTTGGTCACCGCCTTGGCCATCTTCACCTGGCCGGGGCGGCGCGAGCCGCTGAGGGACTCGACCGCGGCGGCGAGCAGGTCGGTGGTGGACTGGGTGAGTGGTTCGTCTGCAGCCACGGACTACTCGGTGGGCTCCGGGAAGCCGACGAACTTCGTCGGGATGGCCACCTCGCCGCGCGATAGGGCCAGGCCCTCCCACGGCAGCGTCTTGCGGGCGGCCGCGTGCAGCTCGCGGATCTCCTCGATGCCGGGCTGGCCGTCCACGATTTCGCCGTCGCGGATCAGCGGCACCGTCATCTCGCGGTACTCCAGGTTCGGCTTGCGCGGCACGTCCACACCGAGCGGGTGGATAACCTCGCCGACGGCCACGCCGGAGGAGCGGTACGCGCGCAGGGCGGTCTTGCCGCCGCCGTAGGTGACTTTGCCGGAGGAGCGCTTGGCCACGGGGTGGCCGTCCACCTCCACCAGCTTGTACACCAGGCCCGCGGTGGGCGCGCCGGAGCCGGTGACCACGGAGGTGCCCACGCCGAATCCGTCCACCGGATCGCCGCGCAGGCCAGCAATGGCGAATTCGTCCAGGTCAGAACTGACGATGATGCGGGTGTTGAACGCCCCGGCCTCGTCCAGCTGCTTGCGCACCCGCCTAGAGACGATGCCCAAATCGCCAGAGTCGATGCGCACCGCACCCAGCTCGGTGCCGCCGACCTCGAGCGCGTTTTCCACCCCCTTGGTGATGTCGTAGGTGTCCACCAGCAGCGTGGTGTCCACCCCGAGGGAGTCGATTTGGCCCTTGAACGCGGCCTTCTCGTCCGGGTTGCCGTCCCCGTCCACGTGCAACAGCGTCCAGGAGTGGGCGGAGGTGCCGGAGGCGGGGATGCCGTAGCGCAGGGAGGCCTCCATGTTGGAGGTGGCGTTGAAGCCGGCGATGTAGGTCGCGCGCGCGGCGGAGACGGCCGCCTGCTCGTTGGTGCGGCGCGAGCCCATTTCGATGATCGGGCGCCCGTCCGCGGCAGAGACCATGCGCGACGCTGCTGAGGCGACGGCGGAATCGGAGTTGAGGATGGACAGAAGGACCGTCTCCAAGATCACGCACTCCGCGAACGTGCCGCGCACCGTCATGATCGGCGAGTACGGGAAGTACAGTTCGCCCTCGCGGTAGCCGTCGATCTGCCCGGAGAACTTGTAGTTTTCCAGGTACTCGCGCGCCTCAGGGGAGAGGAAGTCCGCGGTGTCCAGCTGGTCCTTGGTGAAGCGGAACTTGGTGATCGCGTCGAGCACCCGCTCGGTGCCGGCGACCACGCCGTAGCGGCGCTCGTTAGGCATGCGGCGGCCGAAGACCTCGAAGACACAGTCGCGCTGGGCGGTGCCGTCTTTTATCGCCGCGTCGAGCATGGTCAGCTCGTACATGTCCGTGAAAAACGCGGTGGAGCCCTGCGTGCCGGTGGAGTGCGTGGGAGTGTCGTTCATGGTGAGCCAGCGTACCCTGCTGGTACGAGAAGGTAAGGTGGTGCACATGTTTTCCTCAGCCGATTTTCCTGCGGCCAGCCGTGCGCAGCGCATGGGTTCGCCGCTGGCAACCCCGGAGTTGGACGAGGCCCTTGACGTGGACGTGGCCACGAGCGAGAACTTGCCGTGGTTGTGCATCGTGTGGGATGACCCAGTGAACCTGATGAGCTACGTCACCTACGTGTTCCAGACCGTGCTGGGGTATGACCGCAAGCGCGCCACGGAGCTGATGATGCAGGTCCACACCGAGGGCAAGGCCGTGGTGTCCTCGGGCGAGAAGGACAAGGTAGAAACCGACGTGAAGAAGCTGCACACCGCGGGCCTGTGGGCCACGATGCAGCAGGCAGGGTAGGGGAGATTCATGCAGCCGTGGCGTAAGAAGAAGGGCCTGATGCGCTCGACGCCGAAGTACACCACCGTTTTCGACCCGATGGAGCGCGAGGTCATCGGCGACCTCACCGCCACCGTGTCCGAGGCGCTGATCGCACGCGCCCAGTCCGCGCCGAAGGACGAGTTCGCGGAGATGCTCGGGGTCGCCACCGGGCACACCGAGGCGCCCGAGGACCCGCGCCTGGCGCGCCTTCTGCCCGATTTCGAGCGCGAGGGCGACGAGGAGTTCGACGGCGACAACGGCCTGCTGCGCAGCCTGCACGAAAACGACATCATCAAGGCCAAGCTGGTCAACCTCCAGGTGATCAACGCCGCGCTCGGCCCCACCGGCGGCGTGGAAGTGACCATCGAAGAGGGCGAGGCCCACCAGTTCATCGCCGCGCTCAACGACATGCGCCTGTACGCCTCCGCGGACGATTCTGGCAGCGAGGCCGCGCGCGAGGACCGCCAGCGCCTGATCGACTGGTTGGCCTATTGCCAGGACTCTCTCCTCGAAGCTCTCATGGGCTAGCTGGTTCGCCCGCAGCTTTTCGACGCCCTCCGGTCGGCCACCGCAGCAGGACCCTCCGCAGACCCCCTCCCCACATCCCTCTGCAGACCCTGAGTACGGGATCCAGAGTATGGCCCAAAACTGGCCATGCTCTGGATCCCATGCTCAGGGTTTGACGCAAAGACAGGCGCAGCACCGCCGCGCCACAGCCCGGCCCACAATCGGCGAACCCGCTAGACTCCAACCACGATGAGCGATCACAACCACACCCCCGAGGGCTGGGGCTACGGCCAGACCGGGCAGCCGGGTTACGGGAAGCCGTTCCAGCGACCGTTCTCGTACCCGGAGCGGCAGCAGCCGGCGTTTAGCGAGCCCGCCCAGCCGTACAACCCGTACGCGACCCCGCAGCAGCAGGGCCGTAACGGCCAGCCCCAATACAACCAAACCCGCGGAACCAAACGGGTGCCGAAGCGAAAGGCGCAGCGCAGCACGGGCCTGAAGCTCGCCGGCGGCTTCCTTGCCACGATCTGGGTTGTGTTCATCCTGGAGCTGGTGTTCCCGTGGTTGCAGGCGTTTGGCATCCACCCGCTGGACGTGTCTTCCCTGCCGTTGATCTTCACCTCGCCGCTGTTGCACGCGAACCTGGAGCACATCATCTCTAACTCGATCCCCGGCGCAATTTTCGCGTTCCTGGTGGGGTATTCGGGTAAGCGGGTGTTCTGGGAGGTCACCACGTTTGTGGTGATCATCGGCGGCCTTGGCACCTGGCTGCTGGGTGGTGTGGGCACGAACCACATCGGCGCGTCCGGCCTGGTGTACGGCTGGTTGGCGTATCTGATCATCCGTGGCTTTTTCAACCGCTCTATCAGCCAGATCATCACCGGCGTCGTACTCGGCTTTTTCTACTCCAGCCTGATCTTCGGGCTGCTGCCGGGCACGGAGGGTGTGAGCTGGCAGGCTCACCTGTTCGGCGCTATCGGCGGGTTTATCGCTGGCATGGTGATCACCTCCGACGACCCGCCGGAGCTGGTGGCGAAGCGCGAGGCCAAAGCGCGTTCATTGCAGCCTCCAGGGCAGCGATAGGATTTCCGGCGTGGATACTTTCGCCGGCAACCCAAATTCAGCACCGATCGGGCTCTTCGATTCCGGCGTCGGTGGCCTGACCGTCGCCCGTGCGGTGATGGACCAGCTGCCGGGCGAATCCCTGATCTATATCGGCGACACCGCCCACGGCCCTTACGGCCCGCAGCCGATCGCGGACGTACGTGCGCATTCGCAGCGCATTGCCGACGAGCTGGTGGAGCGCGGCTGCAAGATGCTGGTCATCGCCTGCAACACCGCCACCGCCGCGTTCTTGCACGACGCCCGCGAGCGCTACGACATCCCGGTCATCGAGGTGATCCAGCCGGCCGTGCGCCGGGCGATCGCGACCACCCGCAACAGGAAAATCGGCGTGATCGGCACCGAAGGCACGGTGAAGTCCGGCGCCTACCAGGACCTGTTTTCCATTCACCCGGGCCTGGAGGTCACCGCCCAGGCATGCCCGGAGTTCGTGCCGTTTGTAGAGCAGGGCAAAACCTCCGGCAGGGAGGTCCTCGAGGTCGCCAGCGGCTACGTGGCACCACTGCGCGAGGCGGGCGTGGACACGCTCGTGCTCGGCTGCACCCACTACCCGCTGCTGTCGGGTGTGATCCAGCTGGCCATCGGCGATGAGGTCGCGCTCGTCTCCTCGGCCGAGGAGACCTCTAAGGATGTGCTCCGAGTGCTCACTGAGGGCGACATGCTTAACGACGGCACGTCCGCCCCCACCCACGTCTTCGAATCCACCGGCGACCCTGACACCTTCGACGCGCTTGCCCGCCGCTTCCTGGCACCTCCGGTGCACGCCGTGGGCCGCGATTTGAGAATTCACTAGGAAAATGTGCGCCATTCATGGCAGAGTGTGTCCATGCAGTTGACCATCCTCGGGTGCTCCGGGAGCCTGGCCGCGCCCGGTAACCCAGCTTCCTCCTACGTCATCTCCGTGCCTGGTGAAACGGATGTGGTGATGGACTTCGGTCCGGGAGCGCTCGCCGCCATGCAGGAGCGGTTCGACCCGTCTGCGGCGCACGTCATCTTCAGCCATCTCCACGCCGATCACTGCTCGGACTTCCCGTCGCTGCTTGTGTGGCGCCGTTACCACCCCACAGCCCCGGCGGAGCAGCGCCACAGGCTGATCGGCCCCTCGTACGCGCCGGAGCACCTGGGCCGCATGAGCGCGGACGCGCCGGGGGAGCAGGACGACTTTTCGGACACCTTCGAGTTCACCACCTGGCGTACCGGGCAGCCGGAGCAGCTCAGCGGGCTGACCATCACCCCGTTCGATGTAGTCCACCCGGCGCAAGAGTCCCACGCACTGCGCATCGAGGACGCCTCCGGCAAGGTCATCACCTTCTCCGGGGATTCCGGGTTCGCGCCAACGCTTATCGACGCCGCCCGCGCCGCCGACCTCTTCCTGTGCGAAGCCGCCTGGGGCGCGACCTCCGAGGGCAAGGCTGAGGGCATGCACCTGTCCGGCAAGGAGGCCGGTCGTATCGCCCGCGAGGCCGACGTGCAAACCCTGGTGCTGGTGCACATCCAGCCGTGGACCGACCCGGAGGAGGTTCTCGCAGCCGCCCGCGCCGAGTTCGACGGCGAGATCGTCCTGGGCACCGCCGGCGCCACCTTCGAGCTGTAGGCGCCTGCGTTACGCTTGGGGCATGACTGATTTTTCGCGCCTGGACGGCCGCGCCTTCGATCAACCGCGCCCCGTGCGCATCACCCGCGGCTTCACCTCAAACCCCGCCGGCAGCGTGCTGGTGGAGTTCGGCAACACCCGTGTGATGTGCACCGCCTCCGTGGAGGAGGGTGTGCCCCGCTTTAAGAAGGATTCTGGCGAGGGGTGGCTGACCGCCGAGTACGCCATGCTGCCTTCCGCAACGCATGACCGCATGCCGCGCGAGTCCATGAAGGGCAAGGTCAAAGGCCGCACCCACGAGATCTCGCGCCTGGTGGGCCGCTCGCTTCGCGCAGCTGTGGATTTGAGCCAGCTCGGCGAGAACACCATTCAGCTGGACTGCGATGTGCTGCAGGCCGACGGCGGCACCCGCACCGCCTCCATCACCGGCGCGTATGTCGCGCTCGCGGACGCCATCGCGGTGCTCAAAGAGCGCGGCGTGGTCCCGGGCGAACCGCTGCTCAAGCCCATTGCCGCGGTTTCCGCTGGCATTATCGACGGCCACGTGTGCCTGGACCTGCCCTACGAGGAGGACTCCCGCGCCGAGGTCGACCTGAATGTGGTGATGCAGGAGGGCGGAAACTTCGTGGAGATTCAGGGCACCGGCGAGCACGGCCTTTTCGGCCGCGAGCAGCTCGGTGAGATGCTGGATGTCGCGGCCAAGGGCTGCAAGGAACTCATCGCAGCGCAGAAGGCGGCGCTGGGATGGTAAAAGTCCTCGTCGCCTCTAGGAACCAAGGTAAGGTCCGCGAGCTCGAGCAGGTGCTCCGCGAGCTCAACATTGAAGGGGTGGAGCTTGTCTCGCTTCACGACGCTCCGCCGTACCCCGACCCCGTCGAAGACGGACTCACCTTCGTGGACAACGCCCTATTGAAGGCCCGTGCCGGAGCAAAAGCCACCGGTTTGCCCTGCGTTGCCGACGATTCCGGCCTGTCCGTCAAGGCGCTCAACGGCATGCCGGGCATCCTGTCCGCCCGCTGGTCCGGCAACCACGGCGACGATCAGGCCAACAACGACCTTTTGCTAGCCCAAATGGCGGACATCAACGAGCGAGCCGCCGCGTTCGTGTCCTGCTGTGCCCTGGCCGCCCCAGACGGGCAGGAATTCACCGCCGAGGGCCGCTGGGAGGGCGAACTGCTGCGCGAGCCGCGTGGCGAGAACGGCTTCGGCTACGACCCGCTGTTCCAACCCGCCGATGCCGACGGTCGCTCCTCCGCCGAACTCACGCCTGAGGAGAAGAACGCACGCTCCCATCGCGGCAAGGCGCTTCGCGCGCTCGCCCCACACATTGCGGCCCTGCGCTGACGCAATTCGTTACAGTGGGGCAATGATGAAAAAGACGATTGCACTTGCAGGAACTGTTCTCGCCTCCGGCGCGCTTTTGACCGGCTGCGGCCAGAAGGGCGATTTTGACGGCGAGTGGACCGGCGAGATCACCTCCACCCAGGAAGGCAAGGGTGGAGGCCACGCCACCATTACTATCGACGGCGAGGACTGCGACTGGCAGATGACCGAGACCGACGGTGAAACCAACGAGGCGAACTGCCTGCGCGACGACAAGGAGTTCAAGCTCGAGGATCCCCTGACCCACCAGGACCTTGAATACGACGCCGAGCGCAGCGGCGACACCCTCACGCTGAGCCCGGACAACGGGCCAGCTGAAAAGGTCGGCGTGATGGTGCTGACCAAGACCGGCGAGAAGTAGACGTCGCAAAGCAAAAGGCCCGGCAGACGAGTGCTGCCGGGCCTTTGTTGGTGCTTAGGAAAGCTGGAACTTCTCTTTCACTTCATTGCGGCGCTTACCCTCAATGACGAAGGACATAAACGGCACCACACCCGAAAGGGCCGTGGCGATCCAGGTGCCCGCAGACCAACGGGCTTTAGAACCGAGGTTCAGCGACGCCATCAAAAACGCCACGAACGCGAAGCCGTGCACGCGGGCGACCCAGGACAGGTAGTCGACGTTCATGTCCAAGCCGTACTGCATGATCATGCGCGCGACGAGGAGGAGCAGCAGCACACCGGTGATCCATGCGGTGACGGTGAAAAATTGCAGTGCCTGCTTCACGCGGCGCTGGCGCTCCGGGTGGATGCGCGCGGGCTGGGCGGGCTGGGTCTGCGGGGCGGGCTGCGTCATGCTGATTCACCTTTACCTTCAATGTTCGTTCTTCTGCGCGGGGCTACAAGCTTGTTGTATTCCTCCACGTCCAGCTCGGGGCGAGAGGGGAGGAAGTCCTCGTCGATCGCCGTGGGTTCCTTCACCTCGCCGTACTTGGCAAGGTCGGCCTCGTAGAGGTCGTCCATGGTCAGGCTGGCGTTTTCGGCGTCGATCTTGTCGTTTTCCATGCGCATACCCACGCGGTAGGCGTAGACGAAAAACGCCGCGAAGCACGGCCACTGCAGGGCGTATCCCAGGTTTTGGAACGTTCCCGAGCCCGACTGGTAGCGCTCCCACTGCCAGTTGGCGAGCAGGAGACAGGTCACGGCTGCTGCGATCAGCAGCACGATGTGCCACCAGCGCACGCGGACGCGCTCGCGTTGGGGCACCGTCTCAGCGCACTCAACTGCCTTGTTCTCTTCGCTCACAGCTGGTCAGTCTACCCGGCAGCGCGCAAACACCAAACGAAAGTTTGATGCCGCGCAACGATGGGTTACCGCCCGCCGCAGCAGGCGGTGTAACATTCAACGATTGACGCGCCCGTGGCGGAATTGGCAGACGCGCTGGATTTAGGTTCCAGTGCCTTATGGCGTGAGAGTTCAAGTCTCTCCGGGCGCACCACTTTTTCGGGGGTTAGATATCCCAGTCGCGCAGGATGCGGCCCACGTGCCCGGTGGCCTTGACGTTGTACTGGGCGTGATCGATCGTGCCCTTGCCGGCGTCGTCCACGCTGACCAGGAATGTCGAGCGGATCACGCCTTGGACCACCTTGCCGTAGTTCTTCTTCTCGCCGAAGGCGCCGTATGCCTCCATCGTCTCCTTCGTCGGGTCGGAGAGCAGCTCCACTCCCAGCTCGTGGTCGGCGCGGAACTTGGCCAGCTTGTCCTCCGGGTCGGGGCTGATGCCGAGCACGGTCACAGAGGCATCACGGAACTGCTCCATGCTGTCGGTGAAGTCGCATGCCTCGGTGGTGCAGCCGGGGGTGTTGGCCTTCGGGTAGAAGTAGACGATGACGCGCTGGCCAGCGAAGTCGGCGAGCGAGATGTCTTCGCCGCGGTCGTTTTTCAGGGTGAAAGCGGGGGCGGTGTCGCCCTTGTCCAATCTCATCGACTCAGTCATGCTTCCCCGTTTTACACTACTGTGGAGACGAAAAGACGTGAGTCTGTAAAAGTCAACGTAGACGTAGGAGTTTCCCAAAGTGGCACGAGACATTCACGATATCGAGCGCGACCTCGAGCGCACCCGCAACCAGCTCGCCAGCACCCTGGACGAGCTCGCGGACCGTACCAACCCGAAGACCTTGGCCGGCAGCGCGAAGTCTGAGGCCGCTAACTGGCTGCAGGATCCCACTGTGCAGAAGGTCATCGGCGGCGTTGTTGCCGGTATCGCAGCTCTGATCAGCATCAAGGCGTACAACGGTCGCAAGCGCAGGAGCGAGCTCAAGGAGCTGCAGAAGCTTCTCGCCAACCGCTAATCGACGGCGGTATAGCTGAGTTTCCATTCCCACCGCGCCGATACGCTGCATAAAACGCAGTGTGTCGGCGCGGTTTTTGGGTTACGATCAAGCAAAGCAGAAAGGGCATACCAATGACGAATGCGCATGCGCAGACCGAGCATGATCCGGAACTCGAAGAGATGCGTCCCAGTAAGAAACCGCTGTGGATCGCGGTTGCGGTGATTGCGGCGCTGGCGTTGACGCTTACGTTCGCGGGGCCGTCGCTACGCGCCGCGTTTACCCCCGAGACTTCCACCTCCGCAGACGGGCAGGCGGGCTACAACGACACCGACGTCCACTTCCTGGGCATGATGGTGCCGCACCACCAGCAGGCAATCGACATGTCGGACGTGCTGCTGGGTTCGGACGTGGACGATGCCGAGGTCCGTGACCTCGCACAGCGCATCAAAGACGGCCAGGAGCGCGAGAATGAGCAGATGCGCGCTTGGGCGGACGAGTGGGGCATTGAAAAGGACATGGAGCACCACTCCACCCACATCGCCAACGGCATGTTCCACCCGGAGCAGCTTGAGCAGTTCGAGGCGCTGCACGGCGACGAGCTGCGCACCGCGTTTTTAGAGATGATGCACTTCCACCACAACCACGTGATCAAGATGACGCAGGATGAGGTGGACCGCGGCGGGTACGAGCCGCTGCGCGAGATGGCGAAAGAAATGATCGAGGTACAAACTGCCGAGATGGGTGAAATGGAAGAGCTGCTCGGCTACACGCCTTAAGGCTGGCTAAACCAGCTCCGCGCCGGCGTCGATCATTTCCTGGAGCGCGTCGGCGCCGCGTTTATCGTCGACAGGCGAACACATGCCCCGCAGCACCTTGACCTTGAAGCCCTCTTTGAGTGCGTCCAGAACAGTCGCGCGCACGCAGTGGTCGGTGGCGATGCCGCAGACATCCAGGCGGGAGACACCCTGCGCGCGCAGCCAGTCCGCCAGCAGCTCGTCGTTGCCGTTGACACCCTCGAAGCCCGAGTAGGCGGCGGTGAAATGGCCCTTCTTGAAAAACTGGTCGATCAGATCGGTCTTCACCGGCCCGCGAACCTGCGCGCCGTAGGAATCAGCCACGCAGTGCGGCGGCCACGAATCCACGAAATCGGGTGTCTCCGAGAAGTGCGCGCCCGGGTCGATGTGCCAGTCCTGGGTGGCCACGACGTAGTCGTACTCGTGGGTGCGGCTGTCCGCGGTGGAGATCAGTTCGGCGATTTTGGATGCCACTTCGTCGCCGCGCGCGGTGGCCAGGGCACCGCCGAGGCAGAAGTCGTTCTGCACGTCCACGATCACTAATGCTGTCTTCATGGGCTTAAGCCTACTCTCAGGGGACGGGCAGTGGGCGCAATGGCCAAACTCACCTTGAGTTCCCCGGTGGGGCGTGGCCTGCGGAAATAGACTTACAGGTGTGAAGGAAGACCAGCGGCTCCTGCTGCGCCGTTACGCGTGGCTTGGCGCGTTCGGCCTGGCGCACATGTTCCTCCTATTCTACAACGAGATCATGTTCGCCTACGGGCTGGTCGGGGTGGGGCTGGCGGTGGTGTACCGGATGGCGTCGAAAAGCTTGCGGCGCATCGCCTACGTCATCCTCGGCTGCTTCGCGGCCTTTTGCGCGTCGGGCGCCCTCGGCGCCTTCTACGGCTACTTTGACCCGCACAGCACCCGGGACCAGCTCAGTACGGACCTGACCACGTTCGGCGCGTACTTCAGCGCCAACGCGCACTCGGCGGTCGGCTACGTGCAGGGCATCTGGTTCATTGTTATTGAGCTGTTCGCGCTCGCCTTAATCGGGATGGTGTGGGCGCGGGAGCGAGTGCTTTTCGACGTCCACGCGCACCGGCGCACCCTCACCACCTGGTCGTGTATCGCCGCGGCGGTCGTGCTGCTCGTCGGCGTGCCGTGGGGGCTCTCGATTAACGGGGTCCTGCCATCCGAGCTAGAACCGGTGTTTTACATGCTCAACCAGGGATTTGGCTTCCTCACCGGCCCCGGCATCATCGCGGCGCTGGCGCTGGCAACCGAGCATCTCCACAACCGCGTGCCCGGGTGGTCGCGCGTATTCGTGGCATTGGGGCGACGCTCTATGTCCGGCTACATCGCGCAGTCGTTTCTGTTCCTGCTGCTGGTGATCCCGGCTGGGCTGGGGCTGTGGCAGGACGCCGGGCTTGCCGGCAAGCTCCTCGCTGGCACGGTGGTGTGGCTGATCACGCTCGCGCTTGCCGCGGCGTTGGAGGCAGCGGGCAGGCGTGGGCCCTTTGAGTGGCTGCACCGGCGCCTGGCCTACGGGCCTGCGGGAAAGATAGAACAAAACGAGGCCAGCAGGTAATATTCCCGCTGGCCTCGCCGCATGTTGTGCGCCATCAGGGAATCGAACCCCGAACCCACTGATTAAGAGTCAGTTGCTCTGCCAATTGAGCTAATGGCGCGTATTTTGTTTTTCTCTGTTGCTCTCGGCAACGAAAAGAAACTGTAGCACCCACTTGTCTCAGTGTGAAATCGGCTGGTCAGCGGCGAAAAATGCCAGAGGATGAATGTGTGCAAAAGACACGCACGACGATAATGGATTTTGGCTGGTAAGGGGATAGAGTGTGGGGGATTCGCAAACTCAGTGTTGTCCAGAGAATTGAGGGGTTGGCCGTGGTCCATCGAGTGGTACGTGCCTGTGTGCTGGTAGCAGCAGCGGCGACGCTTGCGTCGTGCACCATCGGGGACACCAGCCGGCTGGAGCCCGCCGCGCACACCTCTGACGCCTCGCTGGTGGAAAAGACCACCGAGAAGGCCTCGCCGCGCCCACCCAAAGTCAACGTGGCAAACGGGGAGACTGGAGTCGCGCCGCTGGATCCGATTACGGTGACGGCCGCTGCCGGGTTGTCCTCGGTGACCATGACCAACGAGGCCGGCAAAGAGGTCGAGGGCGAATTCGGCGACGACAAGTCTGAGTGGTCCGTCACCGAGCCGCTCGGCTACGGCCGCACCTACACCGTGGAAGCGCGGGACAAAGAAGGCCAAAAAGTGGTCTCTTCGTTTACCACGCTGACCCCGGACGCGACGGTGAATTCCTACATCGGCCCGCTGGACGGCGCGACTGTCGGCGTGGCGCAGGCCGTGACCATCCGCTTCGACAGCCCCGTGCAAGACACCAAGGCGATGGAGGAGCACATCGATGTGGAGACCTCCAACGACACCGAAGGCGCGTTCTTCTGGCTGGACCCCTACGAGGTGCGCTGGCGCCCCAAGGACTATTGGGAGCCCGGCACCGAAGTCAGCGTGAAGGTGGACATCTACGGCGAGAAGCTGGGCAAGGGCCTCTACGGCGGCGGGGACAACGAGACCAACTTCACCATCGGCGACAAGGTGGAGGCCGCGGTAGACAACGCCGACAAGATGCTGCGCGTGTACTCGGGCGACGAGCTGGTCAAGGAGTTCCCGATTTCGCTGGGCACCGACGGCCAGTACGACACCCCCAACGGGGTGTACGTGGTCGGCGACGAGCACGAGAAGCTGACCATGGATTCGCGCTCCTTCGGCCTAGCGCTGGACGCCGGCGGCTACGTCACGCCGGTGGACTACGCCACGCAGCTGTCCTACTCCGGCATCTACCTGCACTCCGCCCCGTGGGCGCTCGGCGCGATGGGCAGCTACAACCAGTCGCACGGCTGCATCAACGCCTCCTATGACAACGCGCAGTGGTTCCAGAACTTTGTTAAGCGTGGCGATCCGGTGGTGGTGAAGAACACCGCCGGGGGCACGCTCACGCCTTACGACGGCCTGGGCTACTGGAACCTCGATTGGGAGCAGCGCTCCGGCGGTTCGGAGGATCCGCTGTACGAGTAGGGGAGTGCTGTTTTGGCAACGTGGCAAATATTTGCCACATTGCCAAAACGGGACACCCACAGCCGCAAACCCGGGCGACCAAACCAGGGACCAACCAGGCGCCAACGACGAAGGCCTGGCCTGCGAATTCGCAGGCCAGGCCTTAAACTTTGGGGTGGCTGACGGTGCCTGAAGTCACGACATATTTGACGGGGTGTGCCTGCGGAAGGCGTTGTGATCCTTGACAGGTCAGTCGCGTCA
>NZ_JANRML010000141.1:0-548 GCF_026930265.1 Corynebacterium pilbarense | reverse complement strand
GTGTTATCGGATAAATCGGTATATGCATACATTAACGGATCTCCCTAGATCCACCTATATGTAGAACAAAAAAGGACAGGACATGACACTTCCCCTAAGTCACAATCATTGAATTTATCATTAAGGAAGGAATAAATGACATACCTTTGGGTATCGCTTCCTTATGTCTCTGTTGTCCCTGCTTCACTTCTGTAGTCTTGAGATATCGGATCTACAATGACACAAATCGACCAAGGTGAAAGAAACAATAATATATTCATTGAAAACCTAAACATGTGATCAAGGAGTCATGTAATAAAATAAGAGCGATTTTATGGGAAAGGGACATGCCACTGTATTATATTAAGTAAAAGTGGAAGATACAACCAAATTGCCTTGATGTCGCAAGTTCCCTTTCAGTGGTCCTTCATTCCAACACACACATACACTTGCTCTGAAATTCTCATGAAGATAATCCACAAAATCTTGATGGACAAATGGTGGCCTCAAGCATCACTATAAACAAGATTCTTCACATAGTCTTCAACCTATTCTTTCATCAATTCTCT
>NZ_JANRML010000140.1:0-553 GCF_026930265.1 Corynebacterium pilbarense | reverse complement strand
AAGCCGTGATGTAACTTTCCATGAAGAGACAGCATTCCGACGGGCCAGAGATCTTGTATGTGATACAGAGGAGCAGGAAGCTCCAACACATGACTCTCCTTCTCCAGATGAACAGAGGGAGGAAGCCTCTGAGATTGAAGCAGATCCATCAAGAGACTCTATTGAATTCCCAATGGAGCTTCCTCCTGTCAAAAGGAAACAAGCTTGGTGTCGTGAAATATTGAGAGAAGCAGAAAGGCACTCAGCACCGAAGGGCACCTTCAGAGAAAGAAAGAAACCGGATAAGTACTCCAGTCTCATAGCTCATTTAAATACTGTAATTGATTCAAAACCTTCCACATTTGTTGATGCCTCCAAACATCAAGTATGGAAAGATGCTATGAATGAAGAATATGATTCTATTTTAAAGAATGAAGATCCTGTATTACTCATTAAGGATACATCACACACTAATAGCATACACAAGATTTACCTTACTGCTATGGAAGGAACGGATCGCCTAAAAACAGGAGATACATTAGTAATTTATAGAACAGCGTCTGACGGTAAAAGC
>NZ_JANRML010000139.1:0-553 GCF_026930265.1 Corynebacterium pilbarense | reverse complement strand
ACATAAGCAATAGAGTCATGCAAAACATGATTAAAACATAATCAGATACTTATCTTTTAACAGTGGTAGAATCCACCAACCAAGTGCAGGCCTTCCACGAACCTCCCAGCCTTAGACCACACTGCTCATCAGCTCAGCAGTGGGTCACCCCCGAGCTGGGACTAAGCTCCACCCAAGGCAAGGGAATCCTAGACTAGGCTGAGGTTACAAGAAAACTGCACAGAGCAATCAGAAGGATTCTCTCTAGGAGCCTTCTTACGCCCACTACTCACAGACTCTCATTCCCCACATGCCTGTTCCACCCCAGGAGAGTGCACCTTCTCTGTCACCTAGACAGTCCTTTGGCTGCCAGTCTCCCTTACCTTGGGTTACAGGAACAGACCGGACCGGAAGTCTCCGGGCTCTATGGCAGCTACAGGGTTCCTTCCAGGAGTTCTCTCCTTCCTCTATGCACTATCTCACCTAGAGAGAATTGCTCACAGGCCAAGAAACCTGTTCTTCCAACTTCAATCACCTCTCTTCTGGAGAGAGTGTTGTACAAACTAGCCAACAA
>NZ_JANRML010000138.1:0-553 GCF_026930265.1 Corynebacterium pilbarense | reverse complement strand
CCCGGACCCGGTCGCGGAGCGGTGTTTGCCCTCCGCCTCCCACTGTCCCCTCCCGACAGCGAGGAGGCTGCTCGGTGACCACACCCTGCCCCGCGTAAGGGCCGTGCCCTCCACCCCTTGAAAATGTACCCCCGGGGGGTATATGCTAACGAGCGTTACCGCATCCCAACGACCCATAGGAGCTTTCCCATGACCACCCCCCCACCCCACCTCTTGCCGATGGCCTCCCACGGCTGCAGCTGTTGCGGACCCGCCTCACATGCCGACACCGCCTCCACCCCTGCCGCCAGCGACTCGTCAGCAGGAGGATCCTCCCCTAGCTACCAGGTCACCGGCCTGACCTGCGGGCACTGCGTGAAAAGCGTGACCCAGGCCCTTCAGGCCCTCCCCCAGGTCGACGACGTCCAGATTGATCTCGCCGCTGGTGGTGTTTCCACCGTCACGGTCACCGGTGCCGTACCTCCGGAGATGGTTCGCCGGGCCATCGAAGAGGCCGGCTACACCGTCTTATCCTGATCAGTTTTACCCATCATCTCGACCCCGACCGGGTTGA
>NZ_JANRML010000137.1:0-557 GCF_026930265.1 Corynebacterium pilbarense | reverse complement strand
CCGCCACGGATGAGCACATCTTGGGTCTTCATCACCGCTTCAAGCTCGGCGCGCAAGCTGCCTTTGCCCTGGATGTACAAGGCACTGTAGATCGCTTCGTGGGAAATACGCATGCTTTCATCATCGGCGAAAGCATGCTGAAGCCACACACTGATGCGCCCGGGCGACCACCGGCGGGCAAGACACGTCACCACCACAGCACGAAGTGCCGGGTTGTCGTCGAGCTTGCGCACCTTCGGCCGGTGCGCACGCGCCTTGGCGCCCAGGCCGGCTTGCCGGGCGTTGTAGTACACCGTGGCCTCACCGTCTTCGCCGGGAACTTCCCACCCGTTGCGGGCGATTTCCCGGCTGATCACGCTATGGTGGCGCCCCAGAAGTGCTCCGATCTGTCTGGCTGACATTCCCTGGCTGCACCCATGTTGGATCGTCAGGCGGTCTTCATACGACAGTCGGACTCCGCGGCCGACTTTCACACGGTCCTCGGCATAGTCGGCAGGCGCGTGGCCTGCCTGTGTTTTCATTGGTGCTGGCACGGAATCAACTTTGCTGTGTGCAGG
>NZ_JANRML010000136.1:0-559 GCF_026930265.1 Corynebacterium pilbarense | reverse complement strand
GAAACATTGGTCCTCCTCACATTGCTACTTTGAGCCTTCCGGGTCTCACAATTGGATTACCGGTATGGTTATTTTCCACTCAGGTAATCCCGAATGCAGTAAGTGCTTCGGTCGTAAGCACTTCCCCCCAAGAGCATCAACCTCATGTTGATCCTTCACCTTCTTCACCAGTAAGGTCTTCTTCACCTTCTTTTCTTGCAATGTCGCCTTCTGTTTCATCTTCTTCGTCGGGTGAAAGTTCTGAAGATAGTAACCCGGTGAATAAGAAGAAGAAGAAACGAAAGAATAAGAAGAAGAAAAATAAGCAAGGGTCAAAACCTCCAACCACTGTCAAACATGTTGGAAAACAACCAGTTACTGTTAATCGTGCTGGGAGTGTTGATGATGTCAAGATCACCCAAACAACCTGTAAGCCCAAGTACCCTTGCAGGCTTTGTAAGGGTAGCCATCTTCTTAAGGATTGCCCTGGTCTATCCAAGGTTATAGAAGTATGGTCCACACGCCCTCGCCAACCCATGTCGTCAGCCTCTGAACAACATGCTGATGACCCCCCGTCAAC
>NZ_JANRML010000135.1:0-563 GCF_026930265.1 Corynebacterium pilbarense | reverse complement strand
CACGATAGAGGCACCATGAGTGGTGCATGATGTATATCGTGGTTTTGTTGTATATAGGCTGGTGAACCCATTGTTTGTACCAAGGTGTTGCATTGGCCTGCGAATACATGTATTTTTGTATGTAAACATTTGGATGGCCTGAGAGGTCTTTATATATACAGGAGTATACACATTTTGAGATCCTAATGTCGTCTACATAGTTTTGCTGATGTTTTTTATGATGTCTATTCTATATATATGCTGTGACAGCTTTTTGTGATATGTTTATGTATGTGTAGCTTGATGTGATATATGCCAATCTAACACTATGTTAGCTATTTGATCTATTATTTGATTTAATTGTCTGGGAATATGTGTAAATGTAATGGAATCAAAATGTCGAGATAAAAGACTAACCTGTAGGTATTTGTGAAAGAGACAAGGATCACAGATGCGGTACACATTGTTGAGTTGGAGAACGACTAGTTGAGAGTCGAGAAAAACGCTAAGGTGACGAATATGATGATGCTGGGCGGCGGTTAAGAGGCCAATAACAGCGGTGTATTCGGCTTGGTTATTAGTTG
>NZ_JANRML010000015.1:0-43693 GCF_026930265.1 Corynebacterium pilbarense | reverse complement strand
CTTCGGTGACACCGTAGTCATTATCGGTGAAACTCCTTCTAGATCAGAGCCTCACACACAAACTTCCTGACACCCTCCAAGGGCGGACCAGACGTTAGGCAATCTGACCGTATGTGCCGCGCTGACCGGAACCTCAAGCACGTCTTTCGGCGTGCCGCTTGCAAGTTTCCCGAGCGCTGACTTGGAACCAGGGCATTTCACAACGTTGTATCCGCGCCATCGGTCAGGCGTGCGATCGCTGTCGATTCCCATCACGTCCACTTGAGGCCCCTCTTGATGACGAAACTGATGGAGAAACCCGTCTCGCCTCAGCGGCGTGATTTGCTCGTACCCTCTGTTCTCCAGCGTTTCCGCCACGCCGACCAGCGTCGAATGGTTAATCGGATCAACGACGACGTCCACGTCTTCCGTGGATCTTCCGTAGCCAACATCATTCAAGGTGCAATGCAGCTGGGTCATTGCCCCACCTACGAGCAACCAGTCCTCACCATCCAACACAGCTGCGACCTGGTGTAGCCCGGGGTACACGCCGCCCACCATGCCTATGCCGCGCTCGCCGCGTTCTCTCTGATGTATGTCCGGACTGCACCTTGCACACGTGCTCCCCCAAGCATGTAGGCATCTGCGAGCGCTTGCTTTTCTGAGCAATCTGGCTCTCTGACGAGGACACCTACGCGCGATGTCTGATCGCTCAGCCCTAAAATTCCTGCGTTGATGAGGTCCCTCAAACCAGCTGCCTGAACGTACCTCCGACCCCCTGGGGCAAGCCCCAACGCACTGGCATCCAACAGTCCGAGTTCAGCCGGGAGCAGCCGATCAGCGTGGTTGAAGTACTCCGCTTCAACAAAGCCGATATCCCGAGCAACGAAAGCCTGATCCGTACCGAAAAACTCAACAAACTCGTCGGACACATAGCGCGCCAACGCTTGGGCAAGCATGAGATTGACAGTCCCCTGCTCATCCAGAGCCACGCAACCGCTTTCAACGACACGCGCGATCTCATCGAAATCAGAGCGAAAGTAGTCGGCAGCCTGCGCTAACGTAACCCTCATCTCGCTTGCCCTCCTTTCTGGCCTCTCGGCTCAAGTGGAACTCAGCTTAAACGCTTGAGCTGCGTCTTTCTAGTCCCCTACTGCTGCACCCACCGCGGAATCAAGCGGTCCGGCGCGGGGCTTCGGCGGTGGGAGGCTCGAGCGCGGGCGCGTCAGTGCCGGCCCGAAGCATGCTAGCCGTTGCCCCAGGCGGTCAACTTCTGTACCATAAATGATACAAACCGTGACAAGAAGGGGGAGTCCTGTGAGCGATACATTCAACGCACTGCTGCGGGCACAAACAGAGAAGGACCCAGCGTTCGCTGAAGTCTATGAGCGTGAGCTGAAACGGATCCAAACCTACGACCGGATCGTCAACACGATTGAGGAGCACCGCGAAAATCTGGGGCTCACCAAAAAGCGCATGGCTCAGGATTCCGGCATCCCCTACTCTTCCGTTCGCCGGTTGCTTACCTCGTCTGGGCGTGAAGTGAATCCAACTGTTGGCACGCTCGCGGACTTGGCAGCATCTGTAAATCTACGTCTCACGCTAGAGCCTGATGCTGAACGCTTGGAAACACATTCGTAGGTTCACGTCCGAGCAATATAACTCGCAACCAGGCTAGCCGGGGCAAGAGACCGAACTGGCCGACCGTTTTCGTCGGGCCTGAAGTACTCGTCTCGAAGCTCACTTAATTCCACATAACGGCTCTCCGCGAATACCTCGCCATTCGGCTTCGAATCTGCGTCGATGACGGTTAACAGTGGCCGGTCCACGTTCTCCGCAAGAACATCGAGCACGCAGAACAGGCGGTAGTGCACGCCGTCGATCCTCGCCCTCACCTCATACATCCCAGTGCAGGTGCCATGCATTGCTTCCCACTTACCACCACCAGCGAACTTTTTCGGAGGAGCCTCTGCTACAGCAGCGAGGACAGGTAAGAGCTTCCTCGCTGCTTTATTTGGCCACGCGGCAAAGGTTTCAAGAGACGGCACTGCACCATCATCAGGACGCATGAAGAACTCAACCGAGTGCGATGCGTCGGACGAAAGCCGCGGTGTAGCCCTTTCGCGCGATTTCAACCGTTTACGTTTCCCCACCATTCCCCCTTGATGTTGGGGCAAACTTTAACAAACGCTGCGTCGACGCGCAGCCGAGTGTTCCCCTCAGCGCTACCGGAGCCCCGGGAGCAACCCGCGCAGCTGATCGCCGAACTGCGAGGCGACGAACGCGAAGGCCCCGCCGAGCGCGGCCACGATGCCGATGACCAGGGCGGCCTTCGCACCGGCAGAGGATCCCTCCACCGAAACGGAATCAGCATCTGCCTCCGGGGTGGGCTCTGCCGGGGGCTGCACCGGAGGCGTCGATAGGCGGTGCTGCTTGGCAAAGTCCTGGTACTTAATCATCTTCGCCTCGCCGTCGGGGTTGAGCAGGCTATGGCCGTCCTTGAAGTCCCAGGCCTCGACGCGGATGCGATCGTCGTAGACCTTCACGCGCAGGCCGGTAGCGGCCTTGTCATCCACAATCTCCTCGTCGTGGTCGCCGTCCGGCAAGTACTCGTTGAGGATCGCGCCGGTGTTGACCACGGGAAAGCCGATGGCGCCTTGCGGGGTGCCGTCGTAACGCCTGGTGCCCCACCAGTTGTTCTGCTTCAGCGAGGAATGCGAGTGGCTGGTAAACGCCACGATGTCGTTGTACTTGGACAGCACGTCCGAGATGGCCTGCTCGTCCTCGAAATCGTTCTGGTACCAGGCGGAATGGCTCATGGACACGGTCCCCGGCAGCAGCGGGTGCGTGAACACAAGCGCGGTCACGCCCTGCTTATCCCAGTGCGCGAGGCGCTCATCCAGCCACTTCAGCTGCTCGGCGGAGATGCGCTGGAACGGCTCCTTGCCTCCGCGGTCGACGTCCGAGTAGTACTCCGTGTTGATGGAAATCAGCGGCGTGCCATTCACCACCACCTCGTTCCACGGCCTCTCCTGCCCGGAGTATTTGAGGAAGCGCTGCATGTGCACCTCCGAGGATTCCTTGCCGTACATCTCGTGGTTGCCGATAGTCCACAGCTCCACGCCCGAATCATGCGGGACCTCCTTGCGCGCGGCGAGGAACTTGTCCCACTGCTCCTGGCTGCCGTTATCCACCAGGTCGCCGTTGATCACCAGCGCGCCCGCCTTCTCCGGCATGGCGTTGAGGCGCCGGACGGCCAGCTTGAAGTCCTCCGGGTCGTCCTGCGTATCGGAGATGACGTCGATGACGGTGTTCGGCTTCTCCGCGGCCTGGGTGAACGGCGCGCGCACCGCGACGTTGTCCACGGCCCACCAGTAGTCGTCGTTGCCGCCGAGGTAGCTAAACGTCACCTGCATCGTCTTCGCACCTTCCGGCACGTCGAGCTCGAAGTACTCGTGGGAGGAGTAACGGTTGCTAGTTAGCCTATCGACGACCTCCGGTTCCCCACCATCGAACCCCACCGCAACCAGTGCGGTTTGGCCCTTCTTACCCTGCCGGTAGTGCTGGTCGAACTCGAGGGCGACCTTGCTCTGGCCGGCGACGTCGATCGGCTCCGTGGTCATGCGCGCGTCCATGGAGTCGCGCTCGGCGAGGCGCTGCTGCTTCGAATCGATGATGGCGAACTGGTCGTGCCCCTGGGTGAAAAAGTGGCGCTCGTCGGTGCCGGCGGCCCAGGTCCAGTGGCGCACATCCGAGACGGTCCAGCCGTTCCAGCGGGCCTCGCCGGAGGACACGCCCTCGACGTCCTGCGACCAGCCGTCCGGCAAGTCGTGCGTGAAGTGGGCGGGGTTGTCCACCCCGTCGAAGCTCTGGAAGTACAGGTACGGGCGGGTCGATTCGGGGAACGCCTCCGGCTGGGCGGCGTTAGCGGGAACGGTTGTGGTGGCGGCTGTGGCGGTGAAAACGGCAGCGGTGGTGGCGGCGAGTGCGCGGCGGGACATCATGCGTCAAAAATTAGCGCCACCTGAGGGATCCCGCAGCGCGAACTCGGCCCGTGCCGCCTACTAGTCGCCGATCTGGTCGCGGCCGCGCTTCACGATCAGCGGATCCGGCTCGCCGACAACCTCGTGGTCCTTGTTCGTGTACTCGAACTTGCTCAGGATGTAGCGCATCGCGTTGAGGCGGGCGCGCTTCTTGTCGTTGGACTTAATGGTGATCCACGGCGACTCGTCCGTGTCGGTGTAGCGGAACTGCTCCTCCTTGGCGCGGGTGTAGTCCTCCCACTTGTCCAGGGATGCCAGGTCCATCGGCGAGAGCTTCCACTGGCGCACCGGGTCCACCTGGCGGATGGCGAAGCGGGTGCGCTGCTCCTTCTGGGTCACGGAGAACCAGAACTTAGTCAGGGAGATGCCGGAGCCGAGGATCATGTTCTCCAGCATCGGCACCTCGCGCAGGAACTCTGCATGCTGGGATTCGGTGCAGAAACCCATGACGCGCTCGACGCCGGAGCGGTTGTACCAGGAGCGGTCGAAGAAGACGATCTCGCCGGCCGACGGGAAGTGCTGAATGTAGCGCTGGAAGTACCAGGAGGTGGACTCGCGCGGGGACGGCTTCTCCAGCGCCACGGTGCGCGCACCACGGGGGTTGAGGTGCTCGTTGAAGCGCTTGATGGTGCCGCCCTTGCCGGCCGCGTCGCGGCCCTCGAAGAGGATGATGTGGCGCTGGCCGGTGTCCTTGGTCCAGTTCTGCCACTTCAGCAGCTCGATCTGCAGGGCGCGCTTTTCCTTCTCGTAGTCGTCGCGGGAAAGACGCTCGTCGTAGGGGTAGTTCTCGCGCCACGTCTGGATGGCGGTGCCGTCCGGCATGAGCAGGACCGGGTCGTCCTCGTCGGTGTCGTCCACAACCCAGCCTTCGGTCTGGGCAAGGTCGATCATCGGCAGTTCGTCGTCTTTGTTGTCAGCCATGTCTTCCAGTCTATTCGGCCCGGGATCGGTATGCCGGAGAAGTACGCGGGAATGCAAAAAGGCCCCGCCGCTTAGCGACGGGACCTTCGGCTATGCGCGTTACAGTTACGCGACCAGGCCCATCAGCTTGGAAACAGCCTCAGCCAGCTCGCCGAGGTTGCCCAGCAGCTCAACGAGAGCGCCCGGGACGCGGGTGACGCCGTTGTCGCCGTTACCGGAGGAAAGTGCAACCCAGTTGGTCAATGCTTCCATGATGATTCTCCTTTAGAAAAGTTTGTATTGAGTGGGGTGAAGGCTTACTTGGAGACCTTGTCAGCGAAGTCCTTGATGGTCTTCGGGGTCTTGGTGAAGAGCTTGGAGAGGTTCTTCGCGAAGGTTGCGAACTGATCCAGGGCCTTCTTAGCGGACTTGAGATCGAAAGGCATTGATTTCCCCTTTTCGATAGGTGCCAGTGTGTGTCTGGCAAAACTTGACAGGTACTGACACCCTGCGGGCGTCACAGGAGGAATTTTGCCACATCAACCAGCTACGTCAAGCGCTTTCTAAAAATAGGATTTGCGCCACACAGGCAGCTTCCAGCTGGTATACGTTCACCGAAACGTAACCTTTTCGCGACCGGGCCGATAACCTGCCCCGACCGATTTTCGAAAGTTAACACCAATTGAATACCCACCAGAACGTGTAACTCAAGCGGCCCTAATGGCGATCTGTACAGGTTCAAATTTCGACCACCGCCGTGACTTTTTACACCAATACGGGGGTGGGGCGGAGCTGACGTCGATAAGCAAAAAGCGCGCCCCGAAGGACGCGCTTTAGACGGGCTGATTTACATCATGCCCATGGCTTCCGGGTCCATGCCCGGGTTCGCACCAGCCGGCTCCGGCTTATCAGCCACGACAGCCTCGGTGGTGAGGAACAGTGCGGCGATGGACGCGGCGTTCTGGAGCGCAGAACGGGTCACCTTGGCCGGGTCGGCGATGCCGCTGGCCAGCATGTCCACGTACTCGCCGGTGGCGGCGTTCAGGCCCTCGCCGTCCGGGAGGTTGGCAACCTTGTCGGACACCACACCCGGCTCCAGGCCAGCGTTCAGCGCAATCTGCTTCAGCGGCGCGGACAGGGCCTCGCGGACGATCTTCACGCCGGTGGCCTCGTCGCCCTCCAGGCCGAGGTCGTCGGCGAGCTCATTGGCGGCCTGCAGCAGGGCCACGCCGCCGCCGGCGACGATGCCCTCCTCAACGGCAGCCTTCGCGTTACGCACAGCATCCTCGATACGCAGCTTCTGCTCCTTCAGCTCCACCTCGGTGGCGGCGCCGACCTTGATCACCGCAACGCCACCGGCCAGCTTGGCCAGGCGCTCCTGCAGCTTCTCGCGGTCATACTCGGAGTCGGAGTTGTCGATCTCGGCGCGGATCTGCTTCACGCGGCCGTCGATCTGCGCCTGCTCGCCGGCGCCCTGGACGATGGTGGTCTCGTCCTTGGTCACCACAACCTTGCGGGCCTGGCCGAGCAGCTCGATGCCGGCGGTCTCCAGCGACAGGCCGACCTCCTCGGAGATGACCTGGCCGCCGGTGAGGATAGCCAGGTCCTGCAGCATGGCCTTGCGACGATCACCGAAGCCCGGAGCCTTCACAGCCACGGACTTGAAGGTGCCGCGGATCTTGTTCACCACGAGGGTGGACAGGGCCTCGCCCTCGACGTCCTCGGCGATGATCAGCAGCGGCTTGCCGGACTGCATGACCTGCTCCAGCACCGGCACGAGCTCCTTGACGTTGGAGATCTTGCCGGAAACCAGCAGGATGTACGGGTCCTCGAGCACGGCCTCGCCGCGCTCCATGTCGGTGGCGAAGTATGCGGAGATGAAACCCTTGTCAAAGCGCATACCCTCGGTGACTTCGAGGTCCACGCCGAAGGTGTTGGATTCCTCAACCGTGATCACGGATTCCTTGTTCACGGCACCGTTGCCCACGGCGTACATCGCCTCGGCGATCTTCTTGCCGATCTCCGGGTCGGACGCGGAAATACCAGCGGTGGAGGCGATCTCCTCCTGGGTCTCAACTTCCTTAGCCTGGTCCAGCAGGTACTTGGACACCTTGTCGGTGGCGGCCTGGATGCCACGCTTGATGCCCATCGGGTTGGAGCCAGCCGCGACGTTGCGCAGGCCCTCGCGCACCAGGGCCTGAGCGAGCACGGTGGCGGTGGTGGTGCCGTCGCCGGCGACGTCGTCGGTCTTCTTGGCAACTTCCTTGACCAGCTCGGCGCCGATCTTCTCGTACGGGTCCTCGAGGTCGATCTCCTTGGCGATGCTCACGCCATCGTTGGTGATGGTCGGGGCGCCCCAGGACTTCTCCAGCACCACGTTGCGGCCCTTCGGGCCGAGCGTGACCTTCACGGCGTCAGCCAGGGTGTTCAGGCCGGTTTCGAGGCCGCGACGTGCTTCCTCGTCGAATGCAATCATCTTTGCCATGTGAGTGTGTCACTCCTTGTATATAGGCGTTCATGGACGATCACTCAGGTCGTCGGTGCAAGCAGGCGCCCGCGACGGCACGGCTGACGAGTGGTCTCAGCCTCACCCGCTCTATTCGTTTTATTTGGCACTCGGTTTGCGTGAGTGCCAGCCACATTTTTAGCACTCGGCGGGGTTGAGTGCAAGGAACGCAAGGGGTGTGGAGGATGCCGGGGCGAGGATGCTTACTGCTAGATGCTTACCGGTCCGAGGATGCTTACTGCAGGATGCTTACTTCTCGGGTAGCACGGGCGAGAACGCCGGAGGTTACTCGAACAATAAGCATCCTGGGGTAAGCATCTAGCTGAACGACACCGCCCCCAACCGCCCCCAATACCGCCGAACCGGCCCCGCCAACGCTGCTAGCGTGGTGCCATGACTACGCAGAACTACCAACCGCAACGCGACCGCATCTTCAACGACCTGTCCAAGCTGGTCTCCTTCAATTCCGTGCACTCCACCCCTGAGCTGGCGGATCAGCACGAGGACGCCTGCGCCTGGACGGTGAACGCCCTGAAGGATCTTGGACTGGACGTGACTCGCTACCCCACGGTGGATGACGCGGACACGATCGTCGCCAAGCGGGAGCCCAAAAACGGCGCACCGACGGTACTGTTGTACTCCCACTACGACGTCGTCCCCGCGAACAACCCGGACGCCTGGACGAACAGCCCGTTCGAGCTGACCGAGCGAAACGGCCGCTGGTACGGCCGCGGCGCCGCGGATTGCAAGGGCAACCTGGCTATGCACTTAGAGGCGCTGCGCCTGCTGGAGGAAAACGGCGGCACTGACCTGGGCCTGAAGGTTGTGGTCGAGGGCTCCGAGGAGCTCGGCGGCAAGGACGGTCTGGGCAAGCTCATCGTGGAAAAGCCCGAGGTGTTCGAGGCGGACGCGATCCTCATCGCGGACTCCGGCAACGTGGCTGTCGGTGTACCTACGTTGACCACCTCGCTGCGCGGCGGTGCACAGGTGAAGGTGACAGTGGAGACGCTGGCTAACCAGGTCCACTCCGGCAGCTACGGCGGCGGCGCCCCGGACGCCGCGCACGCCCTGGTGGTCATCGCGAACTCGCTTTTCGACGAGCACGGCCGCACCACCATC
This sequence comes from Corynebacterium pilbarense, assembly GCF_026930265.1. Classification (NCBI taxonomy): domain Bacteria; kingdom Bacillati; phylum Actinomycetota; class Actinomycetes; order Mycobacteriales; family Corynebacteriaceae; genus Corynebacterium; species Corynebacterium pilbarense. Next base: position 35,146 of record NZ_JANRML010000015.1, on the reverse strand, counting down.
GACGGCGTGGACACCACCGCGAAGTGGGACGGCGACTCGTACGACCGTGAGTCCTTCCGCCAGGATGCGACTGTGCTCGAGGGCGTGCAGCTGCTCGGCACCGCGGACGACGAGCCGGCCGACCTGGTGTGGGCCCGCCCGGCAGTGACCATGATCGGCTTCACCTCCACCCCGGTGGCCGAGGCCATGAACGCGGTGAACGCCCGCGCGGAGGCCCAGTTCAACCTGCGCGTGCCGGCCGGCCAGAACGCCGCCGAGATCGCGCAGAAGATGGAGCAGCACATCAAATCCCACACCCCGTGGGGCGCCAAGGTCGAGGTTGAGGTCAGCGGCGTCAACGAGCCCTTTGCGACGGATCCTTCGGCGGGCGCCGTGGCCGCACTCGGCGAGTGCCTCAAGGAGGCCTACGGTGCCGACAAGCTGTCCGTGGTCGGCTCCGGCGGCTCCATCCCGCTGACCATCACGCTGCAGAACACCTTCCCGGACGCGGAGATCGCGCTCTACGGCGTGGAGGAGCCGATGTGCGGCATCCACGGCGTGGACGAGTCCGTGGACCCGACGGAGATCGAGCGCATCGCGGCAGCGGAGGCTGCCTTCCTGCAGCGTTTCGGCAAGTAGCACCAAAAATCGCTACAGTTAATTCCCAACGGCCGCGCCACCGGTGTTGACGCGTAGATACCCAGTTACCGCTGGAGTCAGTATTTTCTGTGTGAACTCAATGAGCTCCCCCGCTTGAGGCGCGGTGTGCCCTGCACGCACGCAACCAGAGGAGGGCCGCGCACCTCGTGCTGATACTGCTCATCGCGCTCACCGCTGCCACGCTGGCCGCCCCTGTGCTCATCCGCACGGTGGGCCGCGCCGCGTTTGGTCTCCTCGCGCTCGTTCCGCTGAGCGGGTTCATCTGGGTGGCGCGCCTGTTCGCCACCGGGATGTTCCGCGACGGCGGCGAGGTCAAAGCGGTGTTTACATGGATGCCGTCGACGAACCTCAACCTGGAGTTCCGCCTGGACGCCCTCGCGGGCCTGTTCAGCCTGATCATCCTGGGTATCGGCGCGTTGGTGCTGTTTTACTGTTGGGGCTACTTCGACTCCAACCCGCGGCGCCTGGCCAAGTTCGGCTTCGAGCTGACGTTCTTCGCCACGGTCATGTACGGCCTGGTCATCGCCGACAACTTCCTGCTCATGTACGTGTTCTGGGAGTTGACGTCCATTCTGTCGTACATGCTCGTGTCCTACTACGGCGAGCGAGCATCTTCGAGACGTGCCGCCATGCAGGCGCTGATGGTGACCACCATGGGCGGGCTTGCCATGCTCGTGGGCATCAACCTGCTGGGCTTCAAGGCGCAGATTTGGAAGCTGTCGGAGATCCCTCAGATCACCGATATTGAAAACACCCCGGCGATCTCCGCCGCCATCGTGCTGATCATGCTGGGCGCGCTGACAAAATCCGCCCAGTCCCCCTGGCATTTCTGGCTGCCCGGCGCGATGGCCGCGCCCACCCCGGTATCGGCGTACCTGCACTCCGCGGCGATGGTGAAGGCCGGCATCTACCTGGTGGCTCGCTTGGCGCCGGACTTGTCCGCGGTGAACACCTGGCACCTGGTGGTGTTGTCCACCGGCGGTTTCACCATGCTGCTGGGCGGCTGGATGGCGCTGAAGCAGCGGGACCTGAAGCTGATTTTGGCCTACGGCACCGTCAGCCAGCTTGGTTTTATCACCACCGTCATCGGCGTGGGCTCGCGCGAGGCCACCATGGCCGGGTTGGCCATCACGTTCGCGCACTCCCTGTTCAAGGCCGCGCTGTTCATGATCGTCGGCGCGATCGACCACGCCACCGGAACCCGCGACATCCACGAGCTGTCCGGGCTGGGCAGAAAGCAGCCGCTTCTGGCCACGCTGGCCGTCATCTCCGCAGCGTCGATGGCGGGCATCCCTCCACTGTTCGGGTTTGTGGCCAAGGAGACCGCGCTGGATGCCATCCTCCACGAGGAACTGCTCGTCGGTATGCCGGGCAAAATCACCCTGGTGGCGTTGGTGGCCGGCTCGATCCTCACCATGGCGTACTCGCTGTACTTCGTCTACGGCGCATTTGCCACCAAGGGCCAGCCGTGGGCGGACGGGCAGTCCCCGGCGGTGCGCGACATGCACTCCCCGGGCCCGAAACTGTGGCTTTCCCCGGCCGTCCTCACCGCCTGCACAGTGGGCTTCGGCCTGTTGCCGGTGGGGCTATCGGCCCCCATCAACGAGTACCTCAACGTGCGCTTCCCGGACGTCGAGGGTGTGGAGCTTGCACTGTGGCACGGGTTCACGGTGCCGCTGGCACTGTCCGGCGTAATCATCTTCGCGGGCGCCATCATGTTCTGGCAGAACGACGTGGTGGCCAAGGCGCAGTTCGAGCGCCCCGCACTCGGCGACGCCAACGCGGTGTGGGACGCCCTGATGGACACGCTGCGCCGCTGGTCGCTGAAGTTGACGGCATCCACGCAACGCGGCTCGCTGACCATCAACCTGGCCGTCATCTTCACCTTCCTGGCCGTGGTGCCGCTGGCCGCGCTGATCCTGGGTGAATCCAACAACATCCGCATGCAGGTGTGGGACAACGTCTGGCAAGGCCTGGCGGTCACTGTCATGGCCGGGCTCGCGTTTTTCGCCGCCGTGCAGCGCAACCGCCTCTCCGGCGTGATCATGGTGGGCCTGACCGGCTACTTCATGGCGCTAATCTTCGTGCTGCACGGTGCACCGGACCTGGCGTTGACGCAGGCACTGGTTGAGACCATCGTGATGGTGGTGTTCATGCTGGTGCTGCGCAAGATGCCAACGGAAACAGAGCAGCGCAACGAGGACAACCGCTTGCGCGCCTGGTTGTCCATCGGCACCGGCGTTTCCGTGGTCACGGTGGCCATGACGGCCATGTCCGCGCGCGTCGCCGAGCCGATTTCCAAGTACATGCCGGAACTGGCATACGAGATCGGCCACGGCCGCAACACCGTCAACGTGTTGCTGGTGGACCTGCGTGCGGCGGACACCTACGGCGAGACGCTGGTGTTGGTGGTCGCCGCCACCGGCATCGCCAGCCTGATCTTCGGCACCTTCCGCTTCGACCCAGAATCGCGCCGTCCCACCCTGTCCACCACCAAGGCGCGCTGGCTAGCCTCCGGCGTGGAAACGGAGACTGCGCAGAACCGCTCCATCCTGGTGGATGTGGTCACGCGCCTGCTCTTCCCGTCGATGATGCTGCTGTCCGCCTACTTCTTCTTTTCCGGCCACAACGCCCCGGGCGGCGGTTTCGCCGGCGGGCTCGTCGCAGCGCTTGCGCTGACGTTGCGGTACTTGGCTGGAGGACGCAGCGAGGCAGAGGAAACGCTCCCTGTGCACCCGGGCAAGGTGCTGGGCATCGGCATCATGTTCACCACCGCGGCCGCGGTGGCCCCGATGTTCTTCGGGATGCCTCCGCTGACCTCCTCTTACGCGGAGTTCAGCGTGCCGCTCATCGGCGACGTGACGGTGCCGTCCGCCCTGATCTTCGACGCGGGCGTCTACATCATCGTCGTTGGTCTGATCATGCACGTGCTGGCCTCCATGGGCGCCTACCTGGACCGCGAGGAGGACACCCGAAAGCAGCGCGCCCGCGACCGCGCGCGCGAACTGCAGGCGAAAAACGAGCAGCGCCGCAGGCTCATGTCCAGAAACCGCAGGGCGCGTTACGACGAGCGCAGGGCGGTGGCGGCCAGCGGGTCGTCTATAAGCAAACGCGAAAGGAGAGGCGAGTAAATGGAAGCGAACCTGTTTTTGCTCATCGGCTCCGGCGTGCTGATCGCGTGCGGCGTGTACCTGATGCTGGACAAGTCCATGACCCGCATGATCATGGGCGTGACCCTGATCGGCAACGGCGCCAACCTCCTGCTGCTGCAGTCCGGCGGGCCCGCCGGCTCCCCGCCGATCATCGGACGCGACTCCGAGGCGGCCGCCGACAGCGCGGACCCGCTGGCGCAGGCGATGATTTTGACCGCCATCGTGATCTCCATGGCCATGGTCGGCTTCATGCTCGCCCTGGCCTACCGCCAATACCGCTACCGCACAGACGACATCGTCGAGCGCGACGAGGAGGATCGCGCAATCGCCTCGCGGCCCAAATCAGCCTCCCCGGACCGCGACAAATCCGACGACGCGCAAACCGGTAAAGCCAGCCCGTCCGGCGACGCTTTTGGTCCTAAGCCGTTCGAGGACCCGGTGAAGGAAGTCAAGGGAGGCAACGATGCGAAATAGCTTCATGGCCTTCGCCGACTGGGTGCTGCCCGCCATGCCGTACCTGACGGTCATGCCGATCATCCTCCCCGCGTTCGCCGCCGGTCTGATCTTGCTGTTCCGCGGCGTGAACCTGCAACGTTTCATCGCTTTGGGCACCCTGGCCGCACTGACCGTGATCGCGGCGGTGCTTATCATCGTGGCCGACACCCACGGCATCCAGACAGTGCAGATGGGCGGCTGGGACGCGCCGGTGGGCATCACGATGGTGGCGGACCGGTTGAGCTCCATCATGCTGTTCGTCTCATCCATCGTGCTGTTCGCGGTGATGTGGTACGGCATCTCGCAGGGGCTTCGCGACGGCGACGAGGACGACCCCGTCGCCGTCTTCCTACCTACCTACATGCTGCTAAGCATGGGCGTGAACCTGTCGTTCCTCGCCGGCGACCTGTTCAACCTCTACGTCGGCTTCGAAGTCTTCCTGGTCGCCTCCTACGTGCTGTTGACCCTGGGCGCCTCGCCACAGCGTGTGCGCGCAGGCATCGGCTACGTCATGGTCTCCATGGCGTCCTCCATGGTCTTCCTGTTCGCGCTCGCGCTGGTCTACGCGTCAGTGGGCACTGTGAACATGGCGCAGGCCGGCATCCGCATGGAGGAGCTGCCCACCGGCACCCGCGCGGCCATCTTCGCCACCTTCATCGTGGCCTTCGGCATCAAGGCGGCGATCTTCCCGCTGGACGCGTGGCTGCCGGACTCCTACCCCACCGCCGCTTCCATCGTCACAGCCGTCTTCGCGGGACTTCTGACCAAGGTGGGCGTGTACGCCCTCATCCGCGTGCGCTCCACCGTGTTCACCGGCGGCGCCTTAGATTCCACGCTGATGGTGATCGCGCTTCTGACCATGATCGTGGGCGTGATGGGCGCGATCGCCCAAAACGACATTAAACGCTTGATGTCGTTCACCCTGGTCAGCCACATCGGCTACATGATCTTCGGCATCGCGCTCGGCTCGGTTGCGGGCTTGTCCGGCGCCATCTTCTACGCGGTGCACCACATTCTGGTGCAGACCTCCCTGTTCCTAGTGGTCGGCCTGGTGGAGCGCCAGGCAGGCTCCGCGCAGCTGCGCCGTTTGGGCTCGTTGCTCTACACCGCTCCCGTGATTGCGCTGCTGTACCTCATCCCCGCGCTGAACCTGGGCGGCATCCCGCCGTTTTCCGGCTTCCTGGGCAAAGTCATGCTCATCCAGGCTGGCGCGGAGGACGGCTCCTGGTTGGCGTGGGTGCTCATCGGCGGCGCGGTGGTCACCTCACTGCTGACCCTGTACGCCATGATGAACGTGTGGTCCAAGGGCTTTCTCCGCGACCGCGCGGACGCCCCCGAAGGCGACGTTGTGTTGGCGCGCCCCGCGAACCTGGCCGCGCGCGAGGAAACCGTCGCCTCGGGCGACCGCGACGACGTCGGCCGCGTGCCTACCGGCATGTTTTTGTCCACCGCGTTGTTGGTGCTGGCCTCCACAAGCATCACGTTTTTGGCCGGCCCGATCTCCAACATCACGGACCGCGCCGCCCAATCCGCCCAGGACCTGTCCATCTACCGAAGCGCCGTGCTTCTCGACGATCCTTCGGCCCCCACACGCAACCTCGACGCCTTTCGTGAACAGACCGGCGCCGGCGGCGGCCGAGACTCCCTCGAACAGCGGGACTCCTCGCGCCCTGCCGGCCCCACCAGCACCGGCGTCACCACCGAGATGGTGCCGGAGCCCGTGGACGCTGAGTCCAACAAAGAGCCGAACGAGGTGAGCCGCTGATGTTTTCCGGTATCGCCCACCGGTTCCGCCCGCTGACCGTGGCGTGGCTGACGTTCATGTGGATCCTGCTCATGGGTCAACTCAGCTGGGGCAACCTCGTCGCCGGGTTGGGCTTGGGCCTGCTCATCGTGCTGGCACTGCCTCTGCCGCCCGTGCCGCGCAGCGGCAACCGGGTGAACTGGCTCAAGCTGGCCGCGTTTGTGGCCGAGTGGTTCTTCGATCTGCTGGTGGCCTCGGCGAAAGTGGCGTGGCTCTCGCTGCGCCGCGCGCCGCAACCCCGAAACGCCGTGCTGCGCGTGCCGATGCGCCTGAGCAACGAGCTGGTGCTCTACCTAGCCACCTGCGCCTACAACCTGCAGCCCGGCGGTACTGTCACCGACATCGACCTGGCCAACCGCGAATGGACCGTGCACATCCTCGACGCCGACAGCGACGCCGCCATCGCCCGCGAAATTGAAAACGTGCAGAAATTGGAGCGCCAAATGATTGCCATCTTCGAAGGAGGCCGCTGACATGCACAGCACCGCCTACACCGTCTGCCTCACCGTGGCCGCCGTGTTGCTGGTCGCCGGGCTTTTCATCTTCGCCTGGCGCGCCATCGTCGGGCCCGACTCCATGGACCGCATGCTGGCCAACGACGGCATCACCGCCTCCCTCCAGTGCGCCCTAGCCCTGTACATCTGCTGGACGCTGGACACCACGGTGGTCAACGTGATGATCGTCATCGCCCTGCTCGGCTTCATCGCCACCCTGTCCGTGGCCCGCTTCCGCAAGAGGGACGGTTCCCTATGATCGCCGACGTCATTTCCCTGCTGTTTATTCTCCCCGGCGCGTTCATGGTCTTTTCCGCCGCCGTGGGCACCGCCCGGTTCAACTCCACCCTGGCGCGCGTGCATGCCATCACCAAGCCCCAGACCACCGGCCTGGTACTCATGATCACCGGCACCATCATCCGCGTCGTCACCGCCGAGGACTTCAGCGTCCACGAACGCGGCGACATCGGCATGATGGTGCTGCTCGTGATATTCGCCCTGATGACCAGCCCCGTCACCGCGCAGCGCCTCGGCCGCATCGCGCGACGCGAAGGCCTCTACGGCAACGACGAGCAACTCACCCGCAACGACCGCCCCGCCAGCTACCACCCGCGCCGCGTCAACCCTAAAGGCTAAGCTCCCACATCTCCGCGCAGGTCGCGTCCACGACGTCCTTCCAATCCCCGGTGCGCTGATAGATGGCGCGCTGGCGCTCGTAGCCCGCGCCGCGCTCGATGATCTCTCGGACCAAGTTCAGCTCGTCGACGCAATCGAGGTCTGCGGCGACGGGCGTGAGCTCGTCGATAAGCAACTGCAACTCGTGTTTCACCCAGTCCTCGTCGGTGCCACGACTAGTGATGACCAAGGCGTCCATGCCATAGCGGGCGCCTCGCCACTTGTTCTCCGCGACATGCCACTGCTGCAAAGTAGGCAGCTTTTCGCCGCGCTCGAGCATGCGGTCGTAGTGGACGACCAGGCAGTGCGTCAGCGCCACGACGGCCGCGAGCTCGCGCAAGTTACTCGTGGCGTCCGAGATGCGCACCTCGACGGTGCCCCACTTCGCGGCCGGACGCACGTCGAAATGCATGGAGCCGGTGTGGTTGATCACGCCCGACGTCTGCTGGTCGCGCATGAAATCAACCCACTCGTCCCAGCTTTGGAACTGGTACGGCATGCCCGCGGTGGGCAACTGCTGGTAGAGCATCGTGCGGTTCGACGCGTAAGAAGTGTCAATGCCGTCCCAGCCCGGGCTCGAGGCGGAAATGGCCAACAGGTGCGGGTACTTGGTCATCACCGCGTTGATGATCGGCCACACCTTGTCCTCGTGGCTGATGCCCACGTGGCAGTGGATGCCCCACAACAGCATGTGCTGTCCCCAGTACTGCGTGCGATTGACGATTTCCTCGTACGTGTGCTTCGGGCTCAGCGGGTTCGTGCGGAAATCCGAAAACGGGTGGCCTCCACTTGCCCAGAGCTTCAGGCCCATCTCGTCGGCGACCTCCTTGACCGCGTTGAGGTCTCTTTGCAGCGCGTGCACCGCCTCTTTGGTGTTGGCGCAAATCGGGGTGACCAGCTCGATGGTGTTCTGCAAAAACTCCGGCTCGAGGTGGATGTCTGGGTGGCGGGCCTGCACCTCCTCTATCACCTCGGCGGCGCGGGGCACCAAGTCGCATGTAACCGGGTCGACGAGGCAGATCTCCCACTCGACTCCAAGGGTGGGGCCGTCGGACCTGGAAAAATCGCGGAATGGATCCATAGACGACGAGCCTATCCCCTGCCGGGCCCTGGGCGGGTGCCAGAAGCTGTTTTATATGCGCGGGCGGCGTTGGGTGGCGGGGCGTTTGTGCGCTGCTAAGGCCGCCCCAAAACCGTCCATGCGCCGAAACCGGCTACCTAGAACCGGTTGCCAGCTTGATTGTTGCTTGGTAGCCGGTTCGAGGTAGCCGGTTTTGTGGGAGGGAGCACTCTGGGCAGGCGACGACTTTGCAAATGTGGGCAGCGGGCCTCAATCGGGCCAGCGTGCCCGGCGCGGAGCTAGCCCGCCAGGACCACTGCCACGGCGGCGCTGTTGTTCGCGGCCTGCTCCGGGATGCTCGTCGCGCCCTCGGGGAGGTCGCCCTTCGCGCGGGCGGCACCGCCGACTCGGCGGGCGATGTCGGCCGCAACCTGCTCGGCGCCCGGCACGGCCGGGTCGAAGAAGACGTAGGTCTCCGGGAAGATGCCGTAGACCTGCTCCGGCATGTTCATCACTGCGGCGTCGGCCGAGTTGTTGGCCACGTTGTACTGGCCCTTCAGCTGGTCGGCGGTGCGGCTTGCCAGCTCCGGAGTGCCGGAGTTGTTGTAGACGTACACCTGGGCCGAAGCGTTGTCGAGGCCGGCGCCCGCCGGAGCCGGAGCCGGAGCCGGTGCTGGCTGGCCGTTCTCGCCCTGGCCCTCGGCGCCTTCCGGACGCTGCGCGTTCGGATCCTGCGCGTTCGGATCCTGGGCGTTCGGATCGCCTGCGCGGTCGCCCAACTGGCCCGGCTGGCCTTCAGTGTTCTGGGCGTTTTGGTCGGTGCCTGGCTGACCTTCGGCCCCCTGGCCATCCTGGCCGCTCTGACCTGCGCCGTCGCCGGCGGGGGCGGCCTGGGAGGTGCCCACCACGGTCGACGAGGTCGGCGCGGCACCTTCACCGTCGCCGTCGCCGCCGCCGTTGCCGTCCTGCGTCATCTTCCAAATGCCCCACAGCGCCAGCAGCGCCGCAACGGCGATCAGGATCATCGCCAGGCCGCGCTTCGGCAGGCCGCCTTCCGCGGCGCCGCCAGCAGCAGCTGCCTTACGACGTCCCTTCGGCTCCCCCTCGTAATCCTCCTCGTAGGCGCCGTCGTAGGGCTCCTCGTAGATGGCGTCGTCGGCGTTGCGGGAGCGGTAGCGCGCCCCAACGGCGCCAGCGGCACCTGCGGCACCTGCACCAGCGGCGTAGTCGACGTCCTCGATGTACTCGGAGTCGTCGTCGCGGCGGTGGGCACCGCGGTACTCGGTGTCGGCGCCGGAAGCGGAGTAATCGTCGACGATTTCAGCGTCGATCGGCTCGGCGTCGTACGCGCCGTCGTAGGAGTCGGAGTTCCCTGTGTAGCGCGTGGAGCCGGAGTCGGGGCGGTTGTTGCCAAAGTTGTCGTTAGTCACATCAGCAACTCTAGCCACACTGCCGCGGGAAGCAGGAGCAACACACCGTAAAGTTGAACTAGAGGTTGGGGGACCTTTGGCCGTCGCGAAGCCTTTGCAAACGCCTCACGAGCTGAGGCTCGGCCGCGAGCGCATCGGGCGAGTCCAACAACCGATTCAAATGCTGGTAGTAGCGGATGGGCTGCATGCCCAGCTCAGAGCGCACAGCGTCCTCGCGCGCACCAATCGACCTGGGGGCGCGCGCGGCGAAGCGGAGCACGGAAAGGTCGGTGTCTGAAAGCATGCCTAATATATTGGCATGACCATCCGACCCATCGTTATCCACGGCGACCCGGTGCTGCACGAACCGACCAAGGAAGTCACGCAGCCCGTCGAGGAGCTGCAAGAGCTCATCGCCGACATGCACGAAACCATGGACGCCGCCCACGGCGTGGGCCTGGCCGCCAACCAGATCGGCGTGCCGCTGCGCATCTTCGTCTACCACTGCCCGGACGGCGACCAGATGCGCCGCGGCACCGTGATCAACCCGGTGCTGGAGACCTCCGAGATCCCCAAAACCATGCCCGCGGACACCGGCGAAGACGACGAGGGATGCCTGTCCGTGCCGGGCTACGGCTGGCCCACCGGCCGCGCGGACTGGGCGAAGGTGACCGGCCTGGACGAAAACGGCAACGAGATCGAGGTCGAGGGCACCGGCTTTTTCGCCCGCTGCCTGCAGCACGAGACCGGCCACTTGGACGGCTTCCTGTACACCGACGTGCTCACCGGCCGCTACAAAAAAGAAGCCAAGCGCGTGATTCGCGATAACGGCTGGAAGGAAGCCGGCCACACCTGGCTTCCGGGAACGGACGAAGATCCGTTCGGCCACGACGATTAACGCGCTAAGATATCCGCCATGCGTATCCCCGCCGCCATCGCCGCCGCGTCGCTCACCCTCACCCCCGCGGCGCCAGTGGAGCCAGTTGAGCAGTTGCTTGACGACGTCTCCGCCACCCACGAGTCCTCCATCACCGCCATCAACAGCGCGGAGACGGACGACGAGGTCCGGGACGTGCTCATCGCCTGGCGCAAGGAGCTCATCGCAGCCGCAGACGAGCTGACAGAGCTGCGCGAGGACGCCGCGGAAGACGGCCTGACCGAGGAAGAAAAGGCCGCCTTCGACGAGGCTGCGAAGACGCTCAAGCGCGAGCGCGCCGGCGTGCGCGAGCTGCGCGCGGAGCTTCTGCCTGACGACGCACCAGTGGTCGTGCCCGCCCCCATCGAGGGCCTCGACGGGATCCTGGGCACCACCGCGTTTGACGCGTTCGAACGCTCCGAGGCCGGCGACGCCCCGATCGTGTACGGCATCCCCGGCAGCGACTCGGATCGCCCTGAGCCGTCGGTGACCAAGCCGACGGTGACGTCGGTGACGTCGGTGACCAAGCCGACGGTGGTCGAGGAGCCGACGGTGGTCGAGGAACCGACCACCCCGAGCAGCACAACCACTACTTCGCCGAGCACCACCTCCGCCACGTTCGACCCCGAGGTGACCCACCGCGTGGAACGCCTCCAGGACAGCGACACCACCACGACCGAGACCACCACCACGGAAACGACGTCATCCTCCACGTCCACCACCACGGGTACGGCCACCGAGACTGAAACGTCCGCAACGTCGACCACCACGGATGGCTCCGCGACCACCACGGCCACCTCGTCGACTTCGAGCAGCTCCGCCCGCTCGGTGCTGGAAAACCGCACCACGTCGGCAACGTCCAGCTCGACGACCTCCTCGTCTTCGACAACCTCGTCCTCCTCAAAGACGTCGTCGACCACCACCACCGAGGATGACGACGAGCGCGACGGCGACCTCGCCGACACCGGCACCCCGATGCGCGCCCTGATCGCCATCGGCATGCTGTCGCTGATGATCGGCGCGGCCCTGGTGCTCACCGGCGCGATCCGCCCGCGCGGGGCCCGCAAGTAGACGTGTCCAGGATTTTCCGCTCGGACGAGGTGGCGGTGGGCGACCGTGTCGTGGTGCGCCAGCGCCGCGGCGAGCACGCCAGCGACATCATCGGGCACGTCCTCAGCCTCGATCCTCTGGTGATCCGCCCGCAGGAGGTCGGCGGCTTTCCCTCCTCAAAGGAGGCGATTGAGGTCACGGACCTGCACATCATCAAGAAACTCTCGCCGCGCACGGTGCGCAACTCCGAAATCCGCGAGCTGGAAAAGCGCCTCGCAGACCGCCTCAACGTGCGCGACTGGGCGTGGGCCGCCGGCTGGCTCATGCGCACAGGCGACACCGAGGAGGCCAACTCCGCAGTCCCGCTCGGCCCTTCGGCAGGCTTCGGGCCGTTGCCTATCGACGCCATCCGGTCCTTCTACGACCAGCGTGGCCTGCCGGTGCGGCTGACCATCCCCGAGCGGATCGGCAAACCGGCCCTGAAAGTGCTCGACCACTCGTGGGAGCTCCAGGACGAGCAGGTCGTGTGGGTTGCGGGGGAGGCCTTTGGTGTGACGTCGATAGGCAATGTGCCCGAAGGGGCGCTGGAACACCACCGTAGGCGGCTGGCGCTAGGCTAGGCCGCATGCGAATCGCCACATGGAACGTCAACTCGGTGCGCACGCGCGCCGAGCGGATCGCCGCCTTCCTCGAACGCGAGGACGTGGACGTGCTGGCGATACAGGAAACCAAAACCGCGGACAGCAAATTCCCCTACGCCACCTTCGAAGCCGCAGGCTACGAGGTCGCGCACGTGGGGGTCAGCCAGTGGAACGGCGTGGCAATCGCCTCGCGCGTGGGGCTGGACAACGTCCGCGACAGCTTCGAGCGCCAACCCGCGTTTGCCAAAAAAGGCGCCCCGTCGGTGGAGGCGCGCGCCGTGGGGGCGGTGTGCGGCGGGGTGGACGTGTGGAGCCTGTACGTGCCCAACGGCCGCGAAATCGGCGACCCGCACTACGACTACAAACTGCAGTTCCTCTGGTCCCTGGCCGATCAGGTCCAGCCCGGGGAGCTGCAGGTGTACATGGGCGACTTCAACGTCGCGCCCCGCGACGAGGACGTGTGGGACGTGTCGTGGTTCGAGGGCAAAACGCACGTGACTGAGCCTGAGCGCGCCGCGTTCCAGATGCTGCTCGAGGCCGGACTGCACGAGGTCACGCACGAAAACCAGTACTCGTTCTGGGACTACAAGGCCATGCGGTTTCAAAAGAACGAGGGCATGCTCATCGACTTCCAGCTGGCCACCAAGCCCATGTTCGACCGGGTCCAGCGCGCGTTCGTGGACGTGGAGGAGCGCAAAGGCAAGGGCGCATCCGATCACGCGCCCGTGATCGTGGACTACGACACCCGCGGCCTGGCCTACGACGAGGTGCGATGAACCTGGACCTTTCCTGGTGGCAGTTCGCGGCGATGGTCGTGGACTACGCCATCAAGTTCGTGATGATCGGCGTGGTGCCCGGCGGGCGCAAACCGTCCTCGGCCAACGCCTGGCTGCTGTTGATCCTGCTCCTGCCGGTGGTGGGCCTGCCGCTGTACCTGCTGTTCGGCTCCACGTTCGTCTCCCGGCGCCGCCACCGCATCCAGGTTGAGGCGCGCCGCGTGCTGGACGGGGCGTGGGCGGGCCCCGACGGCGCCATCGCCCACCTGCCGCCCGAAACCGCCTCGCTGGTCCACCTCAACCGCGAGCTCACCGGCTACCCCGCCGTCCGCGGCGAGGTGCGCGCGCTGTGGGCGGATTACCGCAAGACCATGCTTCGCATTGCCAAGCTTATCGACGAAGCATCCGCCTCCATCTCCATCGAAATCTACGCCGTCGCCTGGGACGACACGACGGACGTGGTGTTCCGGGCGCTGCAACGCGCCGTCGCACGCGGCGTGCAAGTGCGTCTGCTTTTCGACCACATCGGCTCCGCCAAATACCCCGGGTTTAGGAAATTGAAGCGGCGGCTGACCGACATCGGCGTGGACTGGCACATGATGCTGCCACTGGCCCCACTGCGCGGGCGCTGGCGCCGCCCCGACCTGCGCAACCACCGCAAGGTCGTGGTCATCGACTCGAAGGTTGCGTTCATCGGCTCGTTCAACCTCATCGACCGCGGCTACCTCATGCCCGGGCACGTGAGAGCGGGCCGCCAATGGGTGGACACGTTTGCGGAACTGGAGGGGCCGATCGTGGAGTCCATCGAGTCCATGTTCGCCGTGGACTGGTACACCGAATCCGGCGAACGGTTGGATGTGGTGGGGGCGTCGGAGGAAACGTCGACAAGCAATGGCGATGTGCTCCAGCTTGTCCCCTCCGGACCCGGCTACCTCACCGAGCCGAACCTGCGTATGTTCAACTCGATCGTCCACAACGCGAAAGAGCAGATCACGCTGTGCTCGCCGTACTTTGTGCCCGAGGAATCGCTGCTGGAGGCCATCACCTCCGCCTGCTACCGCGGCGTGCGCGTGGACCTGTTCGTCGGCGAGAAGGCTGACCAGTTCATGGTGCAGCACGCGCAATCTGCCTACTACGAGGCGCTGCTGAAAGCCGGGGTGCGCATCTGGGAATTCCCCGCGCCGTACGTGCTGCACAGCAAGTTTGTGCTGGCGGATCCGGGGCGCGAGGGCGCAGTCGGCGTGCTCGGGTCCTCCAACATGGACATCCGCTCGTTCTCGCTGAACTACGAATCCTCCCTGCTCGTCGCCTCCGGCGAGCTGATTACGGCGTTGGAGCAGCTGGGCGCGAACTACCAGGCCGTCTCGCGCGAGCTGACGTTGGAGCGGTGGTCGCGCAGGCCCTGGTACCGGAGGTACGTGGACAACGTGTTGAAGCTGACGTCCGCGCTGCAGTAGGGGTTGTGGCGCGCTGTGGTGCTCGGTGGTGCTCCCACCCAGTCGACCGCCCCGGTCCCCCGCCCCTTACTCGCCCCACCGCCAAACCGGCTACCTACAACCGGCTACCAGGCGTTTTATAGCATGGTAGCCGGTTGTAGGTAGCCGGTTACGGGCGAAAAATGCCGCGACACGGGTTCGACCGGGGCCTAGCGCGGGCGGCGAGTGGTAGCCGGAACTCGTACCGATGGGTTGGCATCCGCTTCCGCCTTGCTCGCCAAAATGCGGCGTATGCAATCTTCAGGGTCCTGGATGATTTCGGCGGGGAAAAGACGAATCACCGTATACCCTTGCTCCCTGAGCCACCGGTCGCGTTTCTCCTGCTTAATCACTGCCTCGAAAGGCTTCTCTTTGAACTTGAGATACCCGTCGATTTCGATGACCAGCGTCCCCCACAACAGGTCGACCCGGTAGTACCTCCCGATCCACATCTGCTCCCTCACCTTGATTCGGCGCAACGCCAACAGCACCCTAACGACGGACTCGAACGGCGACTCCGACAGCGATGAGCTCAAGGCGATGGCCTCTTTCACACGGCCAATCCCCCGTTTGCCGCGCATCCGCTGCGCTACCGCCAGAATTTCGTCGCACCACATCTGTTGCTGAAGCGGCGCCATTTCGCGGTATTGCCCGTCGATGGCCGCAGTAGCGTCCGGGACACCATGGAATCTGGCGATGTCTACTACGGTGCGGGGTGGCGTCGTCAGGCGAAGGGTTGCTCCCGCGCCCGCACGGTCAATCGGATCGCGGACCACGGTGTCGATCTCGGGAACGCTGATGTGCCGGTACAGCACCCCCTCTGGCCACTGCTTCTTCGGCGGAGGGTTGCCATTGCACTGTGCTAGCTCTACCAGCTCTTCCCGGTTGGGAACCACCCACATGCCGTGCATGCGGGCAGCAGACCGGCCGACGAGCACCGCCTTATACGCCGCGGCTGACACGGAGTAACAACGGAGATACTCCTGCTCGTGCGATTCCAACGCGTCCCAGTCTGTGGTGGCGATAAACTTCGTTGCGGATAGCTGCCGGCAGTCCTGAGCTTCGGCGGCTTGCCGGGACAACAGCATCCCGGTGAGGTGTACTCGATCCATGTTTCCCCCCCCTATGAGTCATCCCCCTGATGACGCGGCCAGAGTAACAAACCACGCTCGGTCGTGCCCGTGTTCCTCACGCCGCGCCACCCCGAACACAAACACCGGCTACATACCACCGGCTACCACGCCCTAAAACGCCTGGTAGCCGGTTGTAGGTAGCCGGTTTGGGAGTGGAGGCGCCAAGCCCCCCCCCTACGCGTCGCGGGTCTCCAGCAGCACCACGCCGACGATCCACGCCACTACAGCCCACACGGCGAAGATCAGCAGCGACACGGGCAGTGTCCAGTCCTGGGTGGGGCTGTTGGTCATGAACGCCATGAGGTTGCCAAACGGCAGGAACTTGGCCACGTCGGCGCCGTAGCGCGGGATGAAGCCGACGATGGATTCCACCAGCAGCATCATGCCCATGCCGGTGACCACGGCGCCGGAGGTGTTGCGCACGATCCAGCCAACCCCCTGCTGGAACAGGGTGATCAGGGCCATGCCGAGGGGGATGGCCCACAGGGCGCGTCGGGAGGCGGTGTTGCTCACCCAGTTCGCGGGCACGGGCGCGGTGAGATCGCCGATTGCGAAGGCGACGACAAGCCCGACGAAGGTCAGCAAAGCAGCCAGCGCAGCACCGAGCACAAGCTTTGCGACGGCCACCTGCCACCGCTTCGGAGCAACCCTGAAGTTTGTCGGCGGGATGCCGAAGCGGTACTCGGTGGTCACGGTCATGGAGGCCTGGACGATCACGATGATCGCCGTGGTCAGCGCCATGGTGGCGGCGACGGTCAAGGGCGCGTACGGCATGCCGCCGAGTTTGGATGCGGTGCCGAACAGGGCTCCGTAGAAGGCGCCGAAGACGATGATCAGCGCGGAGGTCCACCAGAAGGAGGCGGTGGAGCGCAGTTTGGTCCACTCGGCGGGAAACAGGTTAAGCATTGGTACCTCCGGAGACGTACTGGGCGTGGCCCTCGGTGGATTGCATGTAGGCCTCTTCCAGGGAGGCGCGGCGCTCGGCGAGCTCGGATAGCGGCACCCCGGCGGCGAAGGCGACGCGGCCGACGTCGTCGGAGCTGCGGTCCGGGATTTCGAACACGGCGCGGCCGTCGGCGTCCACCGCCCGTGTGAAGGGCATGGCCGTGTCGGCGTGCTGCAGCGCGGCGGCCAAGGCGGCCGCGGCGTCTTCGGTGGGGGTGCGCACGATGGTGGTCACGCCGGAGTTTGAGCGGATGAACTCGGCCATGGACGTGTTGGCAACCAGGCGGCCGCGGCCGATGATGATGAGGTCTTCGGCGGTCTGCGCCATCTCTGCGAGCAGGTGGGAGGACACGAGCACGGTGCGCCCCTCGGCCGCCAGGGACTGCAACAGCCCGCGTACCCAACGGATGCCGGCAGGATCGAGGCCGTTGACGGGCTCGTCCAGGATCAGGTATTCCGGGTCGCCGAGCAGCGCCGCCGCGATGCCGAGGCGCTGGCCCATGCCGAGGGAGAACCCGCCGACGTGTTTGCCGGCGACGTCGCTTAGGCCCACCAGCTCGAGCACTTCGTCTACGCGGGTGCGCGGCAGCCCGGCGGCTTGCGCTTGCCAGAGCAGGCTGGCGCGGGCGGAGCGGTTGGGGTGGACACCTTTGGCGTCGAGAAGCGCGCCCACTTTGCGCGCGGGGTTGGGAAGCTGGCGGTAGGGCACGCCGTCGATGAGCGCGGTGCCGGATGTGGGGCGGTCCAGGCCCAAGATCATGCGCATGGTGGTGGATTTACCTGCGCCGTTGGGGCCGAGGAAGCCGGTGACGACGCCGGGTTTGACGGTGAACGTGAGGTCGTCAACCGCTTGGACGGCGCCGTACCGTTTGGTCAGGCCTTGCACTTCAATCATGCGGTTCAGTATGCACCATGGCTCTTTCGAGCACATTGCTTAGCGACGCCGCAAAGCCCGGGTGCAGCTCAAACCCCGAAACCTCGTGCAGCCCAACCCAACGCAGTTCCTCCGATTCCTCGTTGGCGGTCACGGCCAGCGGTGCCTCGCACAGCGCGATGACGGTGGTGTAGCTCCACTCCGGCAGGTCTGTGGTGACTACTTCCTCGACTACCTCGATGCGCCCCGGGTCGATGGCGCACTCCTCCACGGACTCGCGCACCGCCGCCTGCGCTGGGGTTTCGTGGCTGTCGCGGGCACCACCGGGGATGCCCCAGGTTCCGCCCTGGGCGGTCCAGCTGGCGCGGTGCTGCAGCAGCACTTTCGCGTCCGCACCCTGACCGGCGATGAGGAAAAGACCTGCGGCGCCGAAGCGCCCCCAGAGTTTTGTGCCGTCGGGTGTGGTGACCCAGCCGTTTCCGTCGCCAAGCATGGCCCCCACTGTAGGTGGGAACAGTTATCATTGCGGAATGGTGACGCAAAGCAGGCCGAGCGACGACGCGTGGCTCGACGAGCTTGAAGCGCGCCCTGCGCACCCGCGCCTGCATGGCGTCCTCCACGGCCCGCTCGCCGGCCCCTTAAGAATGGGACGGCGCGGCCACGCTTTCGCGCAGACCACCCCGGGCAAGATCATCGTGGTGATGGTGCTGCTGACCGCCATGCTTTTGGCGGCGGGGCTATCCATGAGCCAGTCCATGTCCAGCCGCAACCAGGCGCTGGACACGGTGCGCGAGGCCACGGAGCCGATGAGCGCGGCCGCCCACCTGCTCTCCACCTCCCTGCTGCGCGCCGACACTATCGCGGCGGGCGGGTTTGTCCAGCCCGGGCCGCTGTCACACGAGGACGTGCAGGCCTACTCCGCCGCGCTGGATACCGCAGTCAGCTCCGCCAGCGAGATTTACACGGGCGCGGTGGAGGCCGACACCGCCACCAGCGAGCGCATCGAGGAGCTGGTCAACGAAATCCAGCGGGACCTTCCCGTCTACGCAGGCTTAAACGAGCGCGCCCGGGTGAACCAGCGCATAGGCAACCCGGTGGGCGTGGCCTACATGTCCGAGGCGTCCAGCATCATGCGCACCCGCATGCTGGTGGCCGCCTCCGAGATCAACGCGCTGACCCGCGAGGACGTGGCGAAGGAGATGCGGCGCTTGTCCGAACCGCAGTGGGTGCCGCTGTCCGGCCTGGTCGCGGCACTCGGGTTCCTCGTGCTCACGCAGTGGTGGCTGTGGCGAGTGTTCCGCCGCCGCCTGAACAAGGGTTTTCTCGCCGGCACCCTCGCGGTGGTGGTGGCGCTGAGCTGGGCCGCGGTGTCGAACTACCAGTCCTGGCGCAACGGTTCGGTCGAGTATGAGCGGGCGGCGAAGCCCTGGGAGGAGCTCACCGTCGCCCGCTTCGACGCGCTGCAGACGCGCACGGACGAGACATTCGCGCTGCTGCGCCGCCAGTCGGTGGTGCACTCGTCGCGGGCGTTTGACGGAACGTATGCGTCGGTGAGCGCAGCACTTGCAACGGCCGAGGAGTACGGCGGGGAGCAGCAGCTTATCGACGACGCACGCGATGCCCTGCGCACCTGGGCCTACGAGCACAACGAGCTGGTCGGCGCGCTGAACTCGGGCAGCTACGAGCAGGCGGCGGCGCTGCTGGCCTCCGGCGGCGGGGCGGGCGAGGCCCCATTTCGGGAGCTGGACGCGACCCTGTCCAAGCTCATCGCATCTTCAAGGGAGGGCACGCAGGCCTACATCGATGCCTCGTTGGACGCGACGCGGCAGGTCTCTGCGGTGGTGGCGCTGTTGTCCGTGCTGGCCGTGATCTGCACGTGGCTGGGCATCCGTAGAAGGCTGGGTGAGTACCTGTGAGAACGACGTGGACCGCGTGCGCGGCCGCTATGACGGTGGCGGTGCTGGCAGGCTGCTCCGATGAGCCGTCGCCGGTGCGCGCCACCATCGCCCCGGAGCAGGAAACTACAACCACCCGCGAGCTGCTGCCCCTGCCGCCCGGCGCGCAGCTCGAAGACGCGGAGGGGGTGCCGGCAGAGCCCTACGTGCCGTCGAAGCTGGACTGGGAAGGCTCGCTGAACCCGCGGGGCGCCGCGGAGGAAACCCCCAACGTGGACCGCATCAAACGCCGCGGCCGGCTGGTGGTGGGCATCGACCAGTCGCTGTACCTGCTGGCGTTCCGCGACACCGCGAGCGGCGAGCTGCGTGGGCTGGAGGTGGACCTCGCCCGCGCGATCGCCGCCGACATCTTCGGCGAGGACAACCCCGGCGTGAACCGGCTGGACCTGCGGTTCGTGGACTCGGCGGCGCGCGCCGAGGCGCTGAACCAGGGGGAGGTGGACGTGGTCATCCGCACCATGTCCATCACCCCGGAGCGCGCGGAGGCCATCGACTTTTCCACCCCGTACCTGACGTCGCGTGTGCGCGTGCTGGTGCCGCGGGACCGTGGTGTGGACGACATCAACCAGCTGAGCGGCAAAACGGTGTGCATCGTGGACGGCACCAACCTGACCCAGATCGCGCGCACCTTCACGCCGCACTCGAATATTCTGCGCACCCGCTCCTGGTCGGACTGCCTGATGGCCACCCAACAGTTCCAAGCGGACGCGATTATGGCGGACGATTCCATCCTGGCGGGCTTGTCCGCGCAGGACCCGTACGCGGCGATCCTGCCGGGCACGCTCGCGTCGCAGTACTACGGCGTGGGCATCCCGAAGGGCCAGGCGGACCTGGTGCGGCAGGTCAACTCGACGCTGGAGCGGATGCGTAACGACGGCACGTGGTCGCAGCTCTACTCCACCTGGCTCGGGGGCTCCATCGCGGAGTCCTCCCCGCCGCCGCTGATGTACCGCAAGGAGGAACAGTGAGCACCGAGCGAGACGACCTGGATCCGCTGGAGCAGCACACCGAGGCGGTAGCTTTCGACCCGTTCGCCGACGATGAGGATGAGGAGCCGGGCACCGAAGCCGTCGCGTACGACCCCTTCGCCGACGACGAGAACTCGGACGACGACTGGGGTTCCGACGGCGAGACGGACTACTCCGCCATGGGCGAGATGGCCGGCCTGCTCAAGGACCTGGACAAGCTGCGCAAGGGCGGCAACCGGGAGGACACCTCCCAGCGCTCGCGCCGCCTGGCTCTGGATACGTTCCGCGAACGCCGCGGCACCCGCCGCGCCACCCGCGTCGTCGCAGACGGCATGGTGGAGCTGCCCTGGGTGGAGCCCACCGAGCCGAAGGAAGCGCTGATCGACCCGGAGCCGGCCGTGGTGAAGAAGGGCATCGCCCCGCCGGCGCTGCACCCGGGCGACGTGGTGGCCAGCCAGTACGAGATCATGGGTGTCATCGCCCACGGCGGCATGGGCTGGATCTACCTGGCGCAGGACCACCACGTGGCCGGCCGTGTGGTGGTGCTTAAAGGCCTGCACTCCACCGACAACCCGGACGAGGCGGCGGCTGCCGCGGCCGAACGCGAATTCCTGGCGGAGATGACGCACCCCGGCATCGTGCAGATCTTCAACTTCATCGACGACCCGCGCGTGCCCGGCGGGTTCACGGTCATGGAGTACGTGGGCGGGCCGAGTTTGCGGGCATGGCGGAATGCGTCGACAAGCAAAGTGCTCCAACCAGACATCGCCATCGCCTACATGCTCGAAGTGTTGCCGGCGCTGGACTACCTGCACTCGCGCGGCGTGGTGTACAACGACCTGAAGCCGGACAACATCATCGTCACCGAAGACCACGTCAAGCTCATCGACATGGGCGCGGTCTCCGGCATCGGCGCCTACGGGTTCATCTACGGCACGAAGGGGTTCCAGGCGCCGGAGGTGGCAACCGAAGGGCCTTCCGTATCCTCCGACGTGTACACCGTGGGCCGCACGCTGGCCTCGCTGGTGGTGGACCTGCCGCAGACCGACGGGGTGTACGACCCGGGCCTGCCCTCCCCCATCGACGAGCCGCTGTTTCGCCAATACACCTCCCTGTACCGCCTGCTCGCCCGCTGCTGCAACGAGGACCCGGCGCAGCGCTTCACCAGCCTGACCGAGCTGGAGGCGCAGATGCTCGGCGTGCTGCGGGAAATCGTCGCCGTGCGCGACGGGCGCACTTACCCCGCGCAGCACTCCCTGTTCTCCCCGCAACGTACGACCTTCGGCACAAAACACCTGGTCTTCCGCACGGACCAGCTCATCGACGGAATCGCTCGCAGCGTGGACATCACCCCGCAGGAAGTTGTCGCCGCGCTGCCGTCGCCGCTGGTCAACCGCGACGACGTCGGCGCCGCCATGCTGCAGGGCTCCTCCTACGCCGAGCCGCGCGAAACGCTGGAGACGCTGCGCCAAGCCATGACCACCCCGCAGTACGAGCACTCCGTGGAAATCCCCTTCGGAGTCGTGCGCACCATGCTCGACCTCGGCCTAACCACCCAGGCGCGCACCTGGCTGCGCTCACTTTCGGAGCGCTTCGGCGACAACTGGCGCTACTTCTGGTACGCGGGCGTTGTAGAAACACTGTTGGGCGACTTCAGCTCCGCGAAGACCTCTTTCTCCGAGGTGCTCAATCAGCTGCCCGGCGAGGCCGCACCGAAACTCGCCCTCGCCGCAGTCAGCGAGCTCATCTTGCAGGAAGGCGGGTATCAATCGAGCGAGCTGCTTCACGACGAGCTCGCGCCCGCCGCCGCCGGCCTTAGCCAACACCTCCGCGACGTGCCGGACGACGTGTTCGAGCACATGGCCGCCGACGGCGTCACAGACGGCACCTGGTCGCTGACCGTGACCTCCCCCGAGGGGCTGCGCTTCCACGCCACCCGCCTCTACGCGCTGGTGTGGATGACCAACCCCACCACCGTCTCTTCCGCATTCGGCCTGGCCCGGATGCTCATGTGCGAGGGCGAGGTGGGCCTGGCCATTAAGGCTCTGGACAAGGTCCCCAACGCGTCGCGCCACTACCGCATGGCGCGGCTGACCGCCATTTTGTGCCTGGTTGCCGAGGGCACCACTGAAGACCAGATCCGGCTCGCTGCCCGCAGGTTGGAACAGATCCCCTCCACGGAGCCGCGGTTTTTGCAGATCAAAGTCGCCGTCATCGAAGCCGGCCTGACGTACCTGCGTTCCCACGAGGCGGCGACCAACGTGGCGCTCTTCGAGTACCCGTTCACCATCCGGGGGCTGCGCCGCGGCCTTGCCCAGACGCTGCGGGACCAAGCCCGGGTGGCGCCGTACCCGAAGCACCGGTACGCGCTGGTGGACCTCGCCAACAAGGTCCGCCCCGCCACCTGGTTCTAGGGGGTTGGGCGCCGTTCCCAAATTTGTTCACCCCGGCCGGGTGCTGTCGGTGAACAAATCCCCTTTTGGCGGTTGATTTGTTCATTTTCCGCAGGTCGCCCAAAACCTGAGGCAGATCTATTCATCGCACAGTGAATTAATCCCCGGGGCGGCGGGAACCGAGCGAGGCCGCTGGCCCGCCGACACTTCACGGCAGAATCTGTCAGGCGGGCCCCATCGGCCCAGGTCAGCGCAAACGGCCGCCGTAATCTGTCAGGATTACGGCGGCCGCTCCAGCGGAGGCGCTTAGATGAACCCGCCCATGACAGCTGCGGCGCCGCCGAGACCGACAACCGCCAGGATGGCGATGATCACGCCCACGATCGTGCCAACGCTGCTGCCGGCCTCCTTGCCGCCCTTGCCGCCCTTCGTGTTCGGGGTCGGCTCCTTCTGGCTCGGGGACGGCCCCGTCTTCGGAGCGGGTGCCGCGGACGGCTTGGACTGGGTCGCGCCGTTGAGCTCGGTCACGGCAGGGCCGCGGGTGCCGGGCTGCACCGGCTGGTTCGCGGTGGTAGGCACCGGTGCTGGCTTGGCCAGGGTCGGCTTCGCCGGATCCTTCTTGCCCACGGTGTCGCGCGCGGCCTGGAGGTGCTTGGAATTGTTCTTCTCCAGCTCCTGAACCAGCTCGTCCATCTGCTCGGTGGTGTAGTTGAGCACGGAGAACTCGTTGGTTTCCTCGGCGACCAGGTGGCCGTTGGCGTTGTACACGCGGAACTTCACCGGCATGGAGGAATCCTTGTAGCCGGCGGTGTTGGCAATCGGCACCTCGACTGACAGCTTGCTCTGCTCCTTCAGCGCGCCTTCCACCGGGTACGTCTCGCGGAACTTACCGCCCGGGTAGTCCACCTGCAGGGTGAATTCGTGCAGGTCGATGCCCAGGTTGGACAGCTCCAGGTGCACCTTGGAGTCGGAGCGGTTGGCGATGATGACGTTCTTGATGCCCTCGCGCTCGCCCAAAACGCGGATGCCGGCCTTGCCGTTGTTCTCTTCCGCGGCCAAGACCACGAGCTCGTCTACACCCGGGTGCTCGTGGCCGGACTCGTGCGGGTCCTCGGACACGCCGGTGGAGCCGGTGGCCTTGGCAATCTCGCCGTTGACAAGGTCCAGGTTGTCCCAGTCCGGGGCGATGTTGTAGGCGCCGGTGTAGCACTGCGTCGAGCCGTCGTAGCAGGCTTGCGGGATGCTGGTGTTGTCGTTGGCGGTGGAGTTCTTGTCCGAGTAATCGAAGTGGCTGAACTGGTACAGGTAGTTCATCACAGACTTGTACTTGGGCACGTAGGAGTGGTGCGGCTTATCCACGTTGGAGGCGCCAGAGTGGGTCAGGCCCAGGTTGTGGCCGAACTCGTGGAGGATGGTGTTTCGCATCTGCTCCTGGGACGTCATCAGGTAGTTCTTGGACACGTAGAACGCGCCATCGGAAATCAGGCCGTTGCCGGAGGACATGTTGCCCGCCTCCTGCTGGTCGCCGATGATGCCCACGCGGAAGACAGCCTGGCGCGCGCCGAGCAGGTTCTTGCGGTCCTTGACCAGGCGCACACCGGGGACCTCCGCGCGGCCCTTGTCGTCCTTGAAGTAGATCGGCGCGTACGGCAGCGTGTCGCCGCCCTGGGGTGTGATGCCCGGGATGTTGCTGTAGTAGTCGCCTGCGTCGATGTGGAGGTTGTAGCCGCGGCGGTCAAACAGGTCCACCAGGTCGTTGAGGATCTGGCGCGACGGGCGGTAGACGTTCACGTTCGCGTCGGCGCACTCCAGGAACTGCCCGAAGTCGTTCTCAGTGGCAGCGTACTGGCGCTTCTCGGAGCAGCCCATAGTCTCCCACTCGGACTTCATCCAGTTCAGCTGGAGGAAAAAATCCGGCTTGTTCGGGTCCGCGCCCCAGCGGTGCAGCGGGAACTCGTTGCCGTCGGGGTCGGTGTAGCCGTTGAGTTCCCACTCGTCGGGCAGGCCGTCGCCGTCGGAATCCTTCAGCGCCTCGTTGGCGTCGCCGGCGATGGTCATGCGGGCGCTCAGCGAGTCGTCGTGGCGCTCCCACACGCCCGCGACGTAGCGGTCGCCGTCGTTCGCGCCTGCTTCTGCGGATTGCTGGCTTTCGCCGGTGCCGGTGGAATCGGCGCCTTCGAACTTGGTGCGCAGCTGGTAGCGGCCGCCGACGTCGATGGTGTAGTCCTTCGCGCCCGCCGCATCGGAGGTGATCGGGAAGTCGTAGGACATCAGCCCGTCCGTGAGCACGAGCTTCAGGTCCCGCTTGCTGGCGCTTTTCAGCTCCACCCGCACGTCCACTTTCTTCGAGGTGACGGTGAAGGTGCGCACGAGCTCCACGCCGAGCTTCGGGTCGGTGTGGGTGAGGGTGACTACGTCGCCGTCGGCGTTGGACGCGGGCTGCACCGTAGTGGCCTCGCCCGCGAATTCGACCTTCTGGCCGTCCGCGTAGGCGTCCAGGTAGAACGCCGTGGGCATCAAGCCGGAGGAGAGGCTGTTGTACATCAGCCAGGACACGCGGCCCTTGTTCACATCGACGTTTTGGAAGCCCTCGCTAGAACCGGTGGTCACGCCGACCTGGTAGCTCTTGGACATGTCCACAGCTGCGTCGGCTGTAACCGGCAGCGTGACACCAGCGGTGAGGCCGAGTGCGACTGCAGCCGCGATTGCTTTCTTACCAGTGTGCATCATGCGCCTACGTCCACCGCTCTAAAAAGTGTTGAAAATTATCTCGGTTATCGTACAGAACTTTGCCAGCTGCGCTTAACAATCCAAGCGCCGCAAGCGCCCACACCCAGGGCGAGGGCTTCGGGGAGCCATTTTCGCTTTGCGACGACCCTCCGGCCGCCACGCCGTCTACCTTCACAGCCACCTTGAGCTGAGTCGTGGAGCCGTCGGCGAGCAACACGTTCACCGGTATCTCCTTGACCTGGCCAGTAGCGGAAGCGGGAACGTGGATGTCCAGCACGCCGCGGGTGCGGTCCAGGGAGACCTCCCAGCCGTCGGCGTCGAACTCGCCCAGGGTGAACGGGTACTCCGCGGCTGCCCGGGGCACCGGCAGGGTGACTTGCGTGGTGGTGTCGGGGCGGCCGACAGCGGAGACGTCGTTAAGCACGATGCTCTCGGCGAGCGTGCCCTTGCCGGTCTTGGTGCGGACCTCAACCCGGGCGGACGTGATGGTGCGCGAGGAATCCTCGAACGTGACCTGCACCGGGATGTCGCGCGGGCCCGGCACGGTGCCGTCGTAGCTGGCGACGGTCAGCTCGCCCGTGTCCGGGTCGACCTTCGTGCGCAGCCCCGGGACCGGTTTGATCAGGGAGAACGACGCGCCTGCGACATTCGGCCGCAGAATGGCGATCTGGCCGGCGTTGATGGTGACGCGCGGGTACGTCACCCGCGTCAGCGCCGCAGTGCCGCGCACGGTCGTTGCCGGCACCTCGACGACGCGCTGCGAGCCGTCCGCGAACGTCACCACCACCGGGATCAGCGTGGCCTGCGGGTCCTCCTCGTCGCCGTTGCGGGCGGCAGTGATCGCGCCCGTCTTTGGGTCCACGGAGGCCTGCCAGCCATCTGCGTCGAAGGACGCGGCCAGGGCGAACGTGGCACCAGCCGGGGCCTGGCTCGGCGCCACCGTAACCGGGGTTCCGGCCTCCGTGACCTGCACCGGGCGCCAGGACACGACCTGGCTGGCGGCCTCGGACTGCGTGGCCACCGGCACCGTGATCTCCTGCACGGAACCGTCCGGGAGCGTCAGCTTCAGCGGGATGTCGAAGTCCGCGCCAACCGGAGCGTCCTCCGGCACCTTCACGGTGATCGCGCCCGTTTCCGGATCGATCTCCACCGGCAGCGCCGTCAGCCCGGTCTGCTCGAACGTCGCGCCCGGAGGCATCGAGCCTGTGGGGAACATGCGGATGTTGCCGTCCTCGTCGAAGAACGGTTTGCCGTAGCCCGCGGGCTCGGAGGAGTCCGCCAGCGACGGGCCCGTCAGCGCCGCAATGCGGGCGAAGACGGTGGGCTCGCCGTCCTTGTCCGAAACCGTGCCGTCGGCGTACAGCACCGTCACCGGGACTTCGATCGGCTCCGGGTTCTCCTCCGGAGCAGCGGCGTAGATCGCGCCGGTGTCCGGGTCGATGCTGACATCCCAGCCCTTGTAGGCCTTGGCCGTGCCGAGCTCGTTGCCCTTGTCGTCATACACCGGGGCCAGCGCGTACTGGCCGACGTTCTCGCCGTCCTTGTTGACGGGGAACGTGCCGTCGAGAAGCGGCACCACCACAGTCTTGCCCGGTTGCGCGCCGAGCCCCTCCTGGTAGGCGGGCTTGTACGCCTCGTTCTGCGCGCCGGCATCGACGTGGAAAACCGCATCTGCCTTGCCCTTGGTGCCGTCCGGGTAGGTGAAGTCGACGGGGATCGTGATGGTCTCGCCCGCCGGGGTGCGCAGAGGCGCCTTCACCGTGACAACGCCGGTGTCCTTGTCGACGGTTCCCTCAGCACTGTCGGTGGAGAACTTCGTCCCCGCGGGAAGCGGCTGACCTTCGTACTCGATACCGTCGTGGTCAATGGATGCGATCGGACGGCGGCTGGATTGCTTCTTGCCCGCCTGGACGTACGTGTCCTTGTACTCCTCATCGCTGATGCGGTCTGCATCGCTCACCGGAGCCGTGACCTTGACCGTGACGGTGTCGCGCTCCCCTGCCTCGGAGACCACATCAACCGTGTACGTGTCCGGCTTTACGTCGCGGCCCGGTTCCGCCACGACCTGGCCGTCCGATGCCACGGACAGCCACTCCGGCGCGTCCCCGTCCACGCTCACGTTGACGGGCTGAGCCGGCCTGCGCGCCGGCACCGCAACCTTGGTAGTGCCCGCCTGCACGGTCAGCGTTTTCCATGCGAAGTCGTCCACTTTCGGTGCGGGCTTCGAGGTGGTGGGCTTGGTCGAAGTCGGCGTAGACGGTTTCGTGGTCGTCGGCTTCGTGATCGTCGGCTCAGTGGTCGGATCTTCAGGCGCCGTAGTAGCCTCCGCGCCATCCACCGTGATGTCGATGGTGTCGGTGATCACCTTGGCGTCGTTAGTAATGATCTCGATTTTCGCCGTGCCCGAGGTCTTCGGCTTGCCGGTGATCTTGCTCTTCTCGTCGTCGTAGGCCAGGCCTTCCGGAAGGTCCGTGACTTCAACAGAGGAGGCGTTGTCCGTGGGAATATCGATGTCCACGGACTCGCCGGGCTTCACCGGTGCCGGGTTTTCGACGATGTTCTCCTCGACCGGCGCAGGCAGATCGGCGGAGTCCTTCACCTCAATAGTGAACTCCTGCGCGAGATCACCGTTTGCACCTTGCATGACCTTGCCGTTCTCGACCAAGTGGGTCTTAACGGTGTAGGTCCCTGGCTCGGTGGGAGTGCCCTTGATGTAGATGTGCTTGATGTTGCCGAAATTGCGCAGGCTCGGCTCCAACCCCTCCGGCAGCTCCGAGCCCTCAGCAAACTCAAGCTTCGAAGTCCACGCAGCCCGATTCACCTGGACGTTAACGGTGTGAATCGGCTTACCTGTCCAGAACACCTTGGCATTCTGGCCAGCATAGACCGGGGCTGGTTCAAGCGCGACCGGGATCTCAAAAAACTTCTTCGATTCATCCTTGAAGGTGGCCTCAACCAGGATCTTGTCGTTCTCGCCAAGTTCGGCGCTGGGGTCAGGCGTGATAGAAACCGTGCCCGTCTTCGCATCAACTTTGGCACCCCAACCAGGGTTCACATCGTCGGAGAGCGTGTAACTCGCCGGCGGATAAACGGTAAAACGGTTGACATTTGGGCTTGCCGTGGCAGTCTGCCCGTAACGCACACTGGTCAACCTGGGGTACCTCACCCACGATCTATCGGCATCTGTCCTGTCCGAAAGCTGCGCCGACGCCTGCGAAGCGGTCTGTGGGGCTGCAACCGGCTGGACACCCGTCACCACAAGCGACAGGCCGAGCGCGCACGCGGCTACCGATGTCCCGCGCCGACGCGCAATCGCGCGGTCATGCTTTCCAGTCATGGCAAACCCCTTCTCGGAACTTTCATTTATCGCCGACGTAATCAACAGCCAACAATACGGTTTTTTCCAATCGTCAATCTATAGTGTGCAACCCCATAAAGACAACACAATTATGGTTTTTGGAGACGTTAGTCAGCACAATAGAGGCCAGCACAGTCCTCTGCCCTGCTACGCCCGAGACTTTGACAGTTTTTGTGCAATCGGTCACAAAAGACGGAATCGTCATACGTTTGTGCGGGGCACGGTCGATTCAGGCACTAGCAGATCAGCCCACTACCGACCCCGCTTTTCAATATCACCTGCAACAACACAAACTTGGACGCTTGATCTGCTAGTTCCAGCCTGCACATTGCCTATCGACGCATCCGTCACCCCCGCCAACAGCTCCCACCAACACCAAGATCGCTGATCGTCTAGCAGCACCGCACGACCTGCTAGACGATCCGCGAACCGGCTCCGCGTTTCCCCAGGTGATGATGGCATTGAGTTTCAGTATCAAGCTGACCGTCTAGCACTCTCCACACGCTGCTAGACGATCACGCAACAGGCGCAGCACTAAGCCCCGGCACCAGGTCTCGCAAACTGGTGCCGGGGCTGAAAAGCCGCACTACCCCACGCGGGCGGCGACAGCGGCGGCCTTCTGCGCGATGGCCAGCTCCTCGTTGGTGGGCACGACGAGGACCTTCACCTTGGAGTCGTCGGTGGAGATGATGCGCGGGCCGTCGTTGGGCAGCGCGTTCTTCTCCGGGTCGATTTCGATGCCGTACATCTTCAGGTTGTCCAGGGCGTCCATGCGCACGTGCTGGTCGTTCTCGCCAACGCCGGCGGTGAACGTGATGGCGTCCACGCGGCCCAGGGCGATCATGTAGGAACCGATGAAGCGGCGCAGCTGGTTCAGGTAGACCATGTATGCCAGCCAGGCGTTTTCGTCCTCTTCCTCGATCATGGCGCGCAGCTCGCGGAAGTCGTTGACGCCGGACAGGCCCTTCACGCCGGACTGGCGGTTGAGCAGGTTGTCAATCTCGTCGATGGACATGCCGCCCTGGCGCACCAGGTGGAAGATGATGCCGGGGTCGATGTCGCCGGAGCGGGTGCCCATGGCCAGGCCAGCCAGCGGGGTCAGGCCCATGGAGGTGTCAATCGGGTGGCCGTTGGCAACCGCCGACGCGGAGGCGCCGTTGCCCAGGTGCAGCACGATCTGGCGAGTGTGGTTCGGGTCGCGGCCGATCAGCTCCGGCACCTGGGACGAGACGAACTCGTGGGAGGTGCCGTGGAAGCCGTAGCGACGGATCAGGTTCTGCTCCGCCACCTCGGCGTTGATCGCGTAGAGGGCGGCGGCCGGCGGCAGGTCGCGGAAGAAACCGGTATCGAACACCGCGACGTGCGGGATATCCGGCAGCAGGGCACGGGCAACCTCGATGCCGTCGATGTTGGCCGGGTTGTGCAACGGCGCCAGCGGGATCAGGTCGCGGATCATGTCCACCACCGGATCCAGGATCAGCTCCGGCTCGGAGAAGACCATGCCGCCGTGGACAACGCGGTGGCCTGCGGCGACGATGTCGAGTTGGGTGGGGCCGATACCTTTGGCGTCGAGAAGCTTGAAGGTTTCCTGCAGGCCGTCAGCATGCGTGGGCACGGCCTTTTGCACGACGTACTTCTGGCCGTCGTACTTGATGGTGATGCGGCCCTGCGGTTCGCCGATCTGCTCGACCAGGCCGGAGACGAACGGGTCGTCGGAGGCGCCGGCGGCCGGGTCGACGATCTGGAACTTGATGGAGGAAGAACCAGAGTTAATAACGAGTACGTAGGACATTTACTTCGCCCCCGCCTGGATCGCCGTGATAGCAACGGTGTTGACAATGTCCGGCACGGTCGCGCCGCGGGACAGGTCGTTGACCGGCTTGTTCAGACCCTGCAGCACCGGGCCGACAGCGAGTGCGCCGCCGGTGCGCTGGGCGATCTTGTAGCCCGCGTTGCCCGCCTCCAGGTCCGGGAAGATGAACACGTTGGCCTGGCCTGCAACCGGGGAATCCGGGGCCTTCTTGGCGCCGACGCCCGGGTCGCAGGCGGCGTCGAACTGCAGCGGGCCGTCGATGGCGACATCCGGGGCGAGCTCCTTCGCCTTCGCGGTTGCCTCCACGGCGCGCTCCACATCCGGGCCGGAGCCAGAGGTGCCGGTGGAGTAGGACAGGATGGCTACCTTCGGGTCGATGCCGAACTGCGCGGCCGTCTTGGCGGACACGGCGGCGATCTCGCCGATCTGCTCGGCGGTCGGGTTCGGGTTCACAGCGCAATCGCCGAACGCCCAGAGACGGTCCTGCATGACCATGAGGAAAATCGAGGAGACCACGGACGCGCCCGGGGCGGTTTTGATGATCTGGAAGGACGGCTTAATCGTGTGCGCGGTGGTGTGCGCGGCGCCGGAGACCATGCCGTCGGCGAGCCCCTTGTGCACCATCATGGTGCCGAAGTAGGAGACGTCCTTCATGGTCTCGCGCGCCTCTTCGATGGTCACGCCCTTCTTCTTGCGCAGCTCCGCGAACTCGGCGGCGAACTCCTCGGCCAGCTCGGATTCGAGGTGGTTGACCAGGTTCGCGCCCGTGAGGTCCAGGCCCAAATCGGATGCGCGGCGGTTGATGTCGTCCACGTCGCCGAGGATGGTCAGCTCGGCCACGCCCTGCTTGAGCAGCTGGTCTGCGGCCTGCAGGATGCGGTCGTCCTCGCCCTCCGGCAGCACCACGTGCTTGCGGTTGGCCTTCGCCTGCTCGATCAGCTGGCGCTCGAACACCACGGGGCTCATCACCTGCTGGGCCTCGACGGGCTCAACGTTGTCAAAATCGCCATTGCTTATCGACGCCACGGTCGCCCCCAACTCCCCAATCCTCGCTACAGCGAGCTTGGCAGCCGCCTCGTCGCCTGCGGCGAGCAGCACCGGGGCACCGAGGGCTGCGGCGAGCTGAGCGTCGAAGTTGTAGTCGCCGGTACCCGCGTACAGCGCCGGCTCTTCGGTGACCTGTTCGGAGTTGAAGATTTCTGCCACGCTGTCACCCGAAAGTCGCACCAGGGGCAGCTCCAAGCGGCTGGCAAGCTGCTGCAGATCCAGTCCGTCGAAGGTGCGGTTAGCGAGGGTTACCAGCAATGATTGGCGTTGAGACATGGCTTCACCTTTCGTCGTGGGCAAACATGCAACAGTTTACCGGCGGGAGCCCCGTCAAGACGAACCGAATGGTGTGATCTAATTCTCGTCGGGTTTGCCGTCGATCTTGTGGATTTCCCGGACAGCCTCATCCGTGCGTTGGCGGGCCTCGGCTGCGGAATCGGCGGTGGCGAGGACCAGCGTGCCGTCGCCAAGCATTCGCACCGTAACCTCCTCCACCGCCATGGCCGCAGCGAGCGCGGCCTGCGACGGGTGCCCCTCCAAAAAGCGCACCGCACCAGGGCTGATCAGCGTCGAATCAATAGGCAAGCGCTGCGTGGCGCGCGCCTGCAGGTCGAACTGGTTGATGCGCTGCGTGACAAACGTGACCACGCCGTCGCGGCTCGGGCGCGGGGTGACCTGGGAGAAGTAGACGTCGTCTCCCGAGACGAACATCTCCACCGAGAAAATGCCGCAGCTGGCCAGCGCGCCGACGATGCGCGCGGCGATGGAACGCGCGTTGTCCATCGCGGCCTCAGGCAGCGGCGCTGGCTGCCAACTCTCCACCAGTTTGCCGTCGCGGTGGCGGGTGCCAATCGGCTCGCAGAACCACGTGGCCAACTCGCCCGTGCTCGGGTCAATCGAACGCGCCGCGAGGATGGTGACTTCGAAGTCGAAGTCGATGAAGCGCTCCACCACCGCGCCTTGGCCCGTCCCCCGATCGGCGGCGCGCCATGCGTCGGCGAGATCCGCGTCGCTGCGCACGACGCTAAAGCCCTCGCCGTCCTTACTGGTCGCCGCTTTGACCACGCACGGATACCCGATCCGCTCCACCGCGTCGTGCATCTCCTGCGGAGTGGCGGCGAACTCGTAGTCCAGGGTGGGAAGCCCCAGCTCCTCGTTGGCCTGCTTGCGCACCGCCATCCGGTCCGCGGTGTGGCGGCACGCATCCACCGACGGCGCCACCACCGCACCGACACGCTCCGAGATCTCCTGAACCGTCTCGATCGTGTCCTCCGCGTCGCCCGAGGTGACCATGATCCCCGGGTAGAACACCTCCGCGATACTCGCCGCCCCGACCCGGGTGTCAAAGCCCATGCGCTTGTAGGCCTGCTCTAGGTCGAGCGCCATCGCGGACTCGCCCAGGATCAGCGCGCGGCGCGGCATCTCCGGCGGTTCCTCGCTGGCAGCGGGCGCGGCGGGGACGGTGGGGATAGCGCCCGTGTCGTCGGCGGAGTGCTCGGCGTTGGGTCCGGTGTTGGGCCCGGCTGGGCGCTCGGAGGGGTGCTCTGCAGAGTGCGGAACAGTCATGGGAGCTGATTATCCCACAGTTCCGGGTGCGGGCTGGTACGCAAACGCGTGACGTGCGGGGATAGTCGGGTGCCGTACTGGTATTCGCTGGCACGGCCCGCTTACGTTTGCACGGGCCACTTGCTACTGTTCTACGCGAAAAGGCTCTACGGAGTCGGAGACTGAAAGCGGGTCTGTTGGTTTTCACCAGCACGGCCCGCTTTCGTTTTGCGGTGCCGGGGGACTGAGCGGTGCGAGGGTCACACGCATACGAAACGCCCCCGCCTCCCAGTGCGGGAAGCGGGGGCGCTCGGCTCGAGTGCTGCTAGGGCGCGAGCCCTACGCGGCTACTTCTTCTCGGAAGAACCGGCGTAGGTCTTGCCGGAAGAGCCCTTCAGCTCGAGATCCTTGACGGAGCTGCCGATGCCGCCCGGGGTGCAGTTGTCGTAGATGACCGTGCCGGTGAGGATGCCGGCGGCGATCAGCGCGAGGCCTGCGCCCACGGTTGCCACGTCCAGGCCGAACTGGCGCAGCTGCTTGTTAATCACCTCGACCTGCAGCGCAATCTCCGGGTTGAACACGCCCAGCTCCTGCTGGATCCGTGCGTTGGCCAGGCGGATCTGCTCGGAGTACTGCTCCACCACCGGGGACAGGCCCGGGATGGCGGTCTGGGTGGCTAGGCCGATCGGGATCAGCGCCAGCAGCGGCAGGCCGAAGCCGACGGAGGTGGCGATGCAGCGCTTGCGCTCGTCGTCGGTCAGACCCGGCTTCTCCGGCTTCGGCGCCGGCTTCTCCGGCACGTCCTGGCCCTCGGACGGGGTGGA
Source organism: Corynebacterium pilbarense (assembly GCF_026930265.1). Classification (NCBI taxonomy): domain Bacteria; kingdom Bacillati; phylum Actinomycetota; class Actinomycetes; order Mycobacteriales; family Corynebacteriaceae; genus Corynebacterium; species Corynebacterium pilbarense. Next base: position 975 of record NZ_JANRML010000015.1, on the reverse strand, counting down.
GTTCACGTCGAGCGGGTTGGACTTGCCCTCGATCTCGTCGCGGTTGGACACGCCGTCGCCGTCAAAGTCGCCGTTCGGGTCCAGGATGGAGCGGCCGTCCTGACCCACCAGCTCAAACTTCGCCTCGCCGGTCAGCGGATCCTTCACGCCGTCGAGCGTGATGGTGCCGGTGGCCTTCGGGTTGGCGATGCCCTCGAACTGCTTCACAAAGTCGTCCCAGGTGGTCTTGCCGTTCGGGAACTTCTCGGTGAAGGAGTCCTGGAGCTGCTCGTTCGTCGGGGCCTGGCCGGTGATCACGCCGGAGGTGCCGTCGATAGTAAAGCTCCAGTTGTCCGCGCCCTCGGAGCCTTCGACCTCGGCGCCGGTGACCCTAGCGGTGAGGTCCTGGCCCGCGAACGGATCCTTGGACGTGCCCTTCTCGCCCGGCTTCACCGCGGTCGCGTCGCCGTAGTTCGGGGCGACGATGTTGACGCGCAGGTCGTACCCGTCCTTGTCGGTGACGCGCTTGCCGTCCTTGTCGCGCACGGCCACGAAGGCCTCGCGCGGGTCGGTGCCGGCCGGCACGCTCACCTTGATCTCGCCGGTTTCAGGATCGATCTCGACGACGCCGCCCTCGATCTCCTTGCCGGAGCGGTCCACGAGCTTGCCGGTGTAGCCGCCGTCCTTGTCCGGGTTGTTCACGCGGCCGACAACGTGGAAGTTGCCGTCAGCGGGCACGTCCGGGGTGCTCACGGAAGCGGTGTCGGAGTCGTTGTCGTCGCGGTTCTTCTCGTGGCCGTCCACCGGCACCTCCACCTCGACCGCGCCGTTGGGCAGGTTCGGGTCGGTGACGGTGACGGTGATCGGGCCGTCGACATCCTCGCCCGGGGTGAGGTGGATGTTGCCGTCCTCGTCGATTTCGGCCGGGATGTCCTTGCCGTCCTCGTCGGTGGCGGTGACCTCGGTGTCCTCGGACGGGTTGTTCACCTTGATGCC
>NZ_JANRML010000134.1:0-563 GCF_026930265.1 Corynebacterium pilbarense | reverse complement strand
CATTCGGGGCTGGTCAAACTTGGGCCTAGAATGACCCGAAGTTGAGAAAAAGGGGCCCAAGAACTACACGTCTTCGCTCGCAATTAGGACCACGTGTACAACTCTCAAATGGGTATCCAAATATGATTTCATATTTGCAAATGAAGAATTTTGCTTTTCAAAAATCACCTTCATTCGGGGTTAACCAAAATCGACCCTAAAACGATACGAATTTGATCGAAATGTGCCAAAGAATGCCTCAACGTTACGAGCGCTCGGGAACCCACTTGCATCTCTCAAATGGGTATCAAAAAATTATTTTATATTTTTAAACCCATAATTTCACTTCTTCTAAATAGCCTTCCTTTGGGGCTGGTCAAACTTGGGCCTAGAATGACCCGAAGTTGAGAAAAAGGGGCCCAAGAACTACATGTCTTCACTTGCCATCGGGACCACATGTACAACTCTCAAATGAGTATCCAAATATGATTTCATATTTGGAAATGAAGAATTTTTCGATTCAAAAATCCCCTTCATTCGGGGTTAAACAAAATAAACCTTAAAACGATACGAATTTGATTGAA
>NZ_JANRML010000133.1:0-559 GCF_026930265.1 Corynebacterium pilbarense | reverse complement strand
ATGATTTAAGAGAACATAAGCCATACGTAGTCTTTCCATCTAAACATACAACTATCAGTACTAATCAAGACACCATATAGACATCCTTATAATGAAATCATTCACAGTTTCATAGCTTATGATCATAAATGTCAGAATACATATATTTCAATATGCCAAAGGCAAAACACTTATCAGAAAGTAACACCAGGGGTTATGCAACTACTGAGAGGGGTGCTCGTTTCCACCCAACCGTAGGCTCAGCGACTCCCAACGGATTTACCACTAGCCACCCCCAAGCTGAGACCACGATGCTCTGAGACTGCGTCTCTCTATCTGCCAATGACCAGGAGCGAAGGTTGCAATCCTTCCTCTCTGCTATCACTCACTCTGCGTAAAATGCCAGAGTTCCCCTCGCGTCTGCCCCCTCAATCGCTTCTGCCATACGCCTTATCCTCTTGCGAGGTTGCGTGTGGCACGATTACCCTCACGCTAATCAGGCCTGACAGCTCTACAGATAGGCGGTTCACCTCCCCATCCCTCATTAATTCCTGAGGAGCCATCTACCTGCCAACCTGCG
>NZ_JANRML010000132.1:0-564 GCF_026930265.1 Corynebacterium pilbarense | reverse complement strand
GGGGACTGGACTCTTGTTTGGACAGATCGGCTCGTAGTCTGCAGAATTCACGTTTCTCGCCCAGTCGGGACCGTTGCCATCGCTGTTTTCCTTCACGATGGTGTGTTTGATGAAGGCGACATCGCCGGCACCCTCAACAAGGCACCTGAAGGCTCCAGCATAGCCGTAGTAATGCTCTTCAGCGCTGGGCTTGCACTTGTACTCATCTCCCACAGACTTGCTACTTCCTGCACATGCAGCGCAGAATGGAGAGGTTGGTTCTGCTCCAGGGGCGCAGCCAGAGCTGAAGAAGGTGGTGAAGTCGCAGTTGTTGGTCTGTTTGTGGATGAGGCCCATGGGAATGTTCCAGCCCGCCGTTCTGCCCATGCCCGTGTGGCAAGACCTCTTCCCCTTCAGGGTCTCCCAGGTTATGCCCATTCCCTTCTTGACCACAGCGACAGCGTAGTAAGAGGATGCTGGAGCTGAAGAAACACTGCATTGTGCTTCGTCGTACTGCTCCACCATGACTGGAACCAGACCGCACTTCCCGGCCGTGTACACCTGTCCTCCGTCCACTGCCATCGC
>NZ_JANRML010000131.1:0-565 GCF_026930265.1 Corynebacterium pilbarense | reverse complement strand
CGCGAGCACAGAGCCTCGCCTTTGCCGATCCGCCGCCCGTCCACACCCGCCGCCAGCTCACCATGGATGATGATATCGCCGCGCTCGTCGTCGACAATGGCTCCGGCATGTGCAAGGCCGGTTTCGCCGGCGATGACGCTCCTCGCGCCGTGTTTCCATCCATCGTGGGCCGACCCCGCCACCAGGGCGTCATGGTGGGTATGGGTCAGAAAGACAGCTATGTAGGTGATGAGGCCCAGTCCAAGAGAGGTATCCTCACCCTCAAGTACCCGATCGAACATGGCATCATCACCAACTGGGACGACATGGAGAAGATCTGGCATCACACATTCTACAATGAACTCCGAGTGGCTCCAGAGGAACACCCCATCCTGCTCACCGAGGCGCCCCTCAACCCCAAGGCCAACAGGGAGAAGATGACTCAGATCATGTTTGAGACCTTCAACACCCCCGCCATGTACGTCGCCATCCAGGCAGTGCTGTCCCTGTACGCCTCCGGTCGTACCACCGGTATCGTGCTGGACTCCGGTGACGGTGTCTCCCACACCGTACCCATCTATGAAGG
>NZ_JANRML010000130.1:0-566 GCF_026930265.1 Corynebacterium pilbarense | reverse complement strand
ACCCCACATAGTGAGCAATGAACTTATCGACGAACTTTTTTTGTCTATAGTATAACAAATTCATCACAAGATTATTTACATTCGTCTCTCTTGCGTCGATGATATCAAATGATGCTTGGATTCATTTCATATTTGGTTTATCAACTTGAAATCTCAATTTGATACTTTGCAAGCTAGCTGGACCTTCAGTCAAATACAAATATGAAACTTGGAATCATTAACATATCTACTAGAACATATGAAAAATAGGGTTTATGGTTTCCATGATGATATTATGATTGAAGAAAGTGGGTGTGTGAGTGAAATTTGAGTCCAGAAACCCTCCCATATCGTTAAGGCATGTGAATAGTCTATCCATGACAAATTTCAGTGCTTCTAGAAACTGTTTGAAAAAATTTCAACGTTGGCCCCATTCGCAGGTCCATGTTGTCGGTGTCTAGTCCTCGTGCAATTTTCGTTCCTCCTTCATCGTTCCTCATTCCTCTTTCCTTGACCATGGTGTATTCCCCAAGATCCATTATTTTTGTACAAAATTACATACTAATGGCATAAAATTATCGACGAAC
>NZ_JANRML010000129.1:0-570 GCF_026930265.1 Corynebacterium pilbarense | reverse complement strand
ATGGTCATGTTCCTTAAGAAATAAGGTTCTTGGTGCATGTGTATTGACTTCTGTTCCCTCAACAAAATCACCATTAAAGACAAATTTCCCATTCTTGTCATTGATGACCTCTTGGATGAATTGAGTAGCACCCAATTCTTTACTAAACTTGATCTTCGTTCTGGCTACCACCAGATACGTATGAAAGAGGCAGACATTCCTAAGACTGCCTTTAGAACTCATGAGGGCCACTATGAGTTTTTGGTCATGCCCTTTGGCTTGTGTAATGCCCCCTCCACCTTCCAAAGCCTCATGAATCATGTCTTCCGTCCTTTTCTCCGTCATTTTGTCTTAGTTTTCTTTGATGATATCCTCATCTATAGAAAAACCTGGACATACCATCTTTCTCATGTGGATCAAGTTCTCCATCTACTCTCTCAGCACCAACTTTTCCTGAAACAATCTAAATGTGCTTTTGGTGCCTCAGAAGTAGAATACTTGGGTCATCTGGTTGGCAAGGATGGCGTCAGGGTGGACCTGAAAAAGATTGAAGCTATGCAAGACTAGACGGACCAAAAGACTCTCAAAATC
>NZ_JANRML010000128.1:0-570 GCF_026930265.1 Corynebacterium pilbarense | reverse complement strand
GTGTGGATACCCCAGGGCCACGCACATGCCCCGCAGCTCCAAGACGAAGCCAGTCATGTCCAAACCACGACGGGTGACGCTGCCGGCCATCTACATACAAAAACAAAAAGGAAAACAACATTTTAAAGATCAGATTTTGGCGATAAATGAAGCAGCAAGACAGAGAGAGACTAGACAGTTTTCACAAATAACAAAGGATTTTTATTTTTGAAAATATTGCTAAGGCTTGGGATCTACGGCTCGTCCTAGGGTCAAGGGTGGCTCTGATACCAACTTGTCACGACCGGAAATAACCCAACGGGCGTTCCTGACGCGCGTGCATTAATCCTTGTCCCAGGAGGCAAGGTACACCAAAAATTGATACAATTCAGAGTTTAACAAGCGGAAGCGTAAATAGTTAACTTATTACAGGGGCGACGAAGGCCCAGCACACACAAAGACAAACGAGAAACAGCGGAAGACTAGGGCGACGACCACAGGCGCTTGACGGTAGGCACGAGCTAGACACCGAAGCCTTCATCCTCCAGGAACTCCTCTTCTGGGGTTTGGGAAAAATTGAGCAAGACTGAG
>NZ_JANRML010000127.1:0-572 GCF_026930265.1 Corynebacterium pilbarense | reverse complement strand
ATTGTCCCTTTTTAACTTCTTCTTCAAATGTAGTATGTTCTTCATCTAGAATCCTTGTCATGTATGCTGCATAACTTGAGAATCTTTTAGGTCTTTTACTCTTTCTGAATGTTCCTTCTGGAACCTTGAGTCTTTTTGCGTCTTGTAAGGTAGCTTCAAGCCAAGCTGGTCTTTTCTTGGTCTTAGGTACGATATCTGAATCAATGTTTTCACATGGCTCCATAGGATGACCAGGTAGTTCCTTTTCGTCATTTACGTTTTCTGTGCTTTCTTCGTTAAGTTCTTCAATCTCTTCTTCTTCTATAGTTTCTTCTATGGATTTCTTGAAGGCCATCTTTTCATTGAATGTTACATCTCTGCTGACTTCGATCTTGTGTTGTTCTGGAATATATATTCTATAAGCTTTGGATGAATCACTATATCCCACGAATATCCCTTTCTTTCCTAAAGGTTCTAGTTTATTCCTCTTGTCTTTGGGAATGTGAGAGTAAACAGGACATCCAAATATTCTTAGATTTTCCACATTAGGTTTCTTACCTGAGAAGGCTTCTTTTGGTGTCATGTCTTTCAAT
>NZ_JANRML010000014.1:0-57182 GCF_026930265.1 Corynebacterium pilbarense | reverse complement strand
AGTCCTCGGCGGAGCAACCCCACGTGAGATACTCCAGCAAATATTCAAACGTGGCGCATTAACCGCTTGATCCCGCCAGGTCTTCACCTATTACACGGATAAGGCCAGTGGTGGATCGCGTGAGCGCCCTGGACTTGATGAAGCAATGCGATATGTCCGTGCAGGAGATCAGCTTGTCGTCACGTCGATGGATCGGTGCGCGCGTTCACTGACGGATCTGTACGCCATTGTTGACGAGCTAGTCAGCAAAGGAGTGTCGGTGAAGTTCCTCAAGGAGGGACAGACCTACTCAAAAGACTCCACCCCGATCGCCAAGCTGATGCTAGGGCTGTTGGGTTTTGTTCAGTTGGGTAAGGCCGTGAAAGAGCTGGATCAACACCGTGAAATAGTTGAAAAAAATAACCCCGCAGGTTTCCCTGCGGGGTGTCGTTGTTAGAACGGTGCTTCGTCGTTGTCGGCGTCAGCGCCAGCCAGGGCGGCGTTCGCCGCCTCGCCTCCGCGACGGGCTGCGCGCGCAGCGGACTCTTTCTTGGAGTCGATCAGCTGCACGGTGTCGATACGGGCGACCAGCGGGTAGTGCTTCACACCGTCCTTGTCGGTGTAGACGTCGGTCTTCAGCGAGTAGCTCACTGCGACACGGTCGCCGGACCCGATGCAGCCGAACACGCCGGGGTTCTTCGCGTCCTGGACGTAGCCGGTCAGCTCCACGATCTCGCTTTCCACCTTGCCGGTGGCCTTGTTCTTGAAGGTGTTGCGCGCATAGACGCTGAGCTTCACCGTCGCACCGCCGTTTGCGTGCTCGAACAGCTTCGGTGCGCGAGCTGCGTTGCCGACGATGGTGCCGTTGTTGAAGGGGTTGGACATGATGGTTCTCCTTATGTGGGTGGGTGTGAATTGCCGTGCAATGTGGGTGTTGAAGCAGCTGCTTTGCTGCTGCGGGGGGTTGCGCTGTCGTTACAGCACTGCCCAGGGCAGCGGCGTGCCTGCCGCCTCTAGGTCGCGCAGTTCTTGTGCTGCACCCGGATCGGCGTCCTCGCCGTCGATGCCGTCGGCGAGCTGGTAGAGCAGTTCCAGGTCGGTGTGGGTGATGTCGCGCATCACGTGCCTCCTTGTTCGGATTGGTGGTCAATCCGTCTGTTGGAGACAGCTCTGCTGTCTAGGGGTCGCTCCCCTGCCTCGTTGAAGTGTCTGCTGTCGCAAGCCACGGCCGACGAGAAAAAAAGAAACCCCGTTGCATCGCTGCAACGGGGTGTGTGGTGCTACTCGGTGAACAAGATCGTGCGGGTCTTCTCGGCGCCCTCGCGGACGAGTTCGACCATCCGCTCGCCTTGGCCGATGTCGGTCAGCTTCGCCACCAACGACGGGAAGTTCTCGTCTGGCCCGATCTCGGTGGCTCGGTGCGCGGCCACGCCAGCTAGTCCCGGCTGGCCTGTGGCGTGCGCAAGCACGGCAACCGTGGTGGTGAGCTGCGCGCGCATCCCTGGCCAGCTGGTCGGGACAGCACGCATAACCTGCTCCGCGAACCGTAGGCCCGCCTGCGGGTCATCGAGCAGCGCCGCGAGCAGCGCGTCTCGCAAGCGCGGCGTGGTGAAGCATTTCAGCGCCGATCGAACAGCGCGCGTGCTCGGCTGGGTTATTCCTGCCGCCGCCTGCTCGTATTCACGCTGCAGCACGTCGGAGAACATGGGCGGGATATACGCCAGCGCGTCTTCGATGATGTCGGCGTGCTCGGCAGCGTCGATGCCGTGATCGGTGCTGTTCAGGCGTGCCTCGATGTCGTCTTTGCTCGGCTCCGGCAGCTCGCCGGTGTGCTCTAGCATCTGCCGCAGCGCCGCCGATGCGGCGACCTCGCCGACAACGCCGTGGCGCGGCTCGTCGATGAGCGGATGCTGGTACACAGACCACCACGCAGCCCCGGTGACGATCTCGGGCACTTGCACCACCCCGAGCAGCGGCGGTAGGTGCACTGCCCCACTAGTGAGATACGTGGCCGTCTCGTCAAAGACCGGCTGCGCAATGTCATCGCTGATCATGTACGCGATAACAGCGTCGAGTTCGAGGTGGTGGACCCACGCTGCGAACCGCTCGCGACTCTCGGTGAGCTTCTCCACGGCCTCGTCCAGATCGAACCGCGCGACCGGGCCGAGGCGGACGGTGTCGACGCCCTCGTCGTCGACGAAGAACGCGAGGATCAGCGAGTTGTTCGGGTAGAAGCCGAGGATGCCGGGGAGGTTCGCGAGGATCTCGCCGTGAGATGCAAGCGTGTGGGAATGAGTGGACATGGCAGTGCTCCTTTGCACGAATACGGGGTGAACGTGGTCAATCCCGTATTCAGTCCGGCTCTGCCGGTCGCAGGCGTATCCCCGCAGTGCAGTGCCTTTGTGCGCTCGGCGTCGCTAGCGCAGCCTGATGCTCGCTCGCTGGGTGCGAGCGCTAGCGACGCAGCATTGTTAGATCCCCGCGTCGCCGCTGGTTAAGCGTTACCTTTGGCGCGGTTGTGAGACTTGCACAGCAGTTCGCAGTTGCTTTCCTCGAACTGCCGACTCCCGTGGCGTTCCTTCGTTGCTGCCGTCCTAGCAATCACTAAGCAATGCACCGAAAACCTGCGCCGCGTCGTTGGAGCGTCGCAGTTCCGTTTGGTGCAGGATTTTGACCCTAGTGCACCAGCTAGTGCACCAAATGGCGATCCGATCACAAAATGAAGAAGGCCCCTACCAGCGTTTCCACTGGTAGGGGCCTTATCTTAGTAGCGGGGGCTGGATTCGAACCAACGACCTCTGGGTTATGAGCCCAGCGAGCTACCGAGCTGCTCCACCCCGCGTCGGGCGTTTATGTGATTATCGCCTGTCGCCGTAACCGGCAACGTGGAATTACTATACATACACCAACTAATAGCGCCAAACCTCCTGTTCAACGGTGGTTTGGCGCTATCGTTTTTGCTTTCAGGTGGCGCGCTGACGCGAGCCGTGCTTACCGGGCCTTACTGCGCCCGCTGGTACTCCTCCACCGCACGGTCCAGACGGTCGAGTGCGCGGCCGTACTCCTCGAAGGAGCCGTCGCGTGCGCTCTCCAGGTTGCGCAGGGCGTCGTTGATGTTGTTCATCGCCTCGTCCTTGTTCACCTGCGGAGCGTCGCTGTTCCCCTCCGGCTGGGCCTCGCCTTCCGGCTTCGCCTCCTGGTTCTCCCCTTCCGTCTTGGCGTCGCCGCCGGCATTCTCGTCCACAACGTCGATGTCCTGGGCAGCCTCCGAGTGGATGCCAACCTGGTCAAGCGCCTGGGAGATCGTCGGCGCGTAGCCCACCTGGCCGCGGTAGAACACCAGCACGCGCAAAAGCTTCGGGAAGGCGGATTCCTGGTCCTTGCGCTGCGAGTAGATCGGCTCGATGTAGAGGATCTCGCCGCCGCCCACCGGCAGGGTGAGCAGGTTGCCGTTCTTCAGGTCGTTGGTGCCCTCCCACAGCGTGCGGTCGCGGGCCACCTGGTCGGAAGACATCAGGGCGTCCTGCGCCTGCTTCGGGCCCTGGGTCTGCTTGTTCGTCGGCAGCACGCGCACGGTGATGTCGCCGTAGGTCTCCGGGTCGGAGGACACCGCCATGTGCGCGGACAGGAACTCGCGGTTCAGGCCGCGGAACGGGGTGATCAGCTGGAACGACGGCTTGTCCGTCTCCGGGTCCGCCGCCACCACGAAATACGGCGGCTGGTTCAGCTGGCCGCGGCCCTCAGGAGCGGTCGGGTCGTTCGGCACGGACCAGAAGGCGTCGTTGTTGAAGAACACGCCCGGGTCGTCCACGTGGTAGCGCGCCAACAGGTCGCGCTGCACCTTGAACAGATCCTCCGGGTAGCGCAGGTGCTCACGCAAAGAATCCGAGATGTCGGACGCCGGGCGCACCGTGTCCGGGAAGATGCCCTGCCATGCCTTGAGCACCGGGTCCGTTTCGTCGAAGGCGTAAAGCTCCACGGAGCCGTCGTAGGCGTCCACGGTGGCCTTGACGGAGTTGCGGATGTAGCCGACGTTGTCGGTGATCAAACGCTGGGTGGTGCCGTCCGGGTTCAGAGCGTCCTGGGTGGTGTCCTGCAGGGAGTTGCGCGTGGAGTACGGCATCTGGGACAGGGTGGTGTAGCCGTCCACGATCCACTTCACGCGGCCGTCCACCACGGCCGGGTAGGTCTTGGAGTCCGTGGTCAGCCACGGGGCGACCTTCTCCACGCGGGTGCGCGGGTCGCGGTCGTAGAGCACCTTCGAGTCACCGCCGACACGGTCGGACAGCAGGAAGTTCAGCTCCTGGTATTTCACCGTGTAGGCGAGGCGGTTGAAGATGTTGCCGATGTCCACGCCGCCCTTGCCGTCGTAGGTGTAGGTGGAGTTGTCCGTGTCGTACTCCACCGGGCCCTGGCCGGTCTCGCCCACAATGGCGTAGTCCAAGCCGTCCTCGGCAGAGGCGATCACCGGGCCGTAGTAGATGCGCGGCTCGTCGACCTTAATGCCCAACTCTTCCGCGTCCTCAGAGGCCTTTGCGGCGGCGTTGGACTGCAGGTCGGACACCGTGAAGATGGGCAGGCCGCCGCGGGTGGAGCCGGCGTCCTGCGCCGCCTCGTCCACAGTGTTGGCCTGCGCGGCCACAAAGCCGTTGCCGTGGGTGTACACCGTGTGGCGGTTAATCCAGTCGCGCTGGTTTTCACTCAGCGCGTTCGGGTTCATCTCACGGGCCGCAACCACGAAGTCGCGCAGCTCGCCGTCCACCTCGTAGCGGTCCATGGCCAGCTGATCCGGGAAGCCGTAGAAGTTACGCAGCTGCTGGTTCTGGGTAAACGTCGGAGAAATGATCTCCGGGTCCAAAAGGCGCAGGTTGGAAATCGTGGCCGCGTCGGAGGCGACATCGGAGTTAGAGGTGTCGCCGGCGCCCCAGTTGTCCAGGTAGGTCACGTTGTCGTCCGTAAGCCCGTACGCCTCACGGGTGGCCTCGATGTTGCGGCCGATGTACTCGTACTCCTTGGCCTGGCGGTTCGGCTTGACGGAGAACTGCTCCATCAGGGCCGGCCAGACGTTGCCGACCACCAGGGAGGACAGCAGCATGAGCACGGTGGCCATAACCGGGACGCGGAAGTCGCGGTAGACAATGGAGGCGAAGAACGCGGCCGCGACCACCACGGCGATGACGGTGAGGATGATCTTCGCCGGCAGCATCGCGTTGACGGCGGTGTAGGACGCACCGGTGAAGATGTCGTTTTCGCTGTAGAGCAGGTAGTAGCGCTCCAGCCAGTAGCTCACCGCCTTCAGCAGCATCCACAGGCCAGCAGTGACGGCAAGCTGGATGCGCGCGTTTTTGCTGATGTGCCCGGAGATGCCGGAGACTTTGTTGCCAATGCGGATGCCGCCCAGCAGGTAGTGGCCTACCGCTGCGACCAAAAACGCCACCAGAAGCAGCATGGAAAGCGTGTCCACCACCGCGGAAATGCCGGGCAGGGTAAACGCGTAGAAGCCCAAGTCCTTGCCAAACTGCGCATCGGTGGAGCCGAACTCGCCGCCGTTGAACCAGAGCATGAACACGCGCCACATGCGCTGGCCGGCCAGGCCGGACAGGATGGCCACGACAACCGGCACCCACACCAGCATGCCGCGAACGGACTGCTGCACCTGCTGGCGGTACTGCGCGGCCTGGTCGAACGGCGCGGCCTGCTCCTGGGTCCTGCCGCGCCACGCCAACCGGGCGGCAATCCAGGTGATCGCGCCGCCGAGCAGCGCAAAGATGATAAACAGCACCACGCGGACCAGGATCACGCGGTTAAACACGCCCCTAAAGTCCACCTCCCCGAACCACAGGAAGTCGGTGTACAGCCCGACTGCCATTGGCAGGAGGAAAAGAATGAGGCCCAAGACACCGATGGTGGTCATCAACCCCGTATTCGGTTTCTTGGCGCGTGGTTGTGGCCGATTGAGGCGGGTAGCCAAGCCTGCTCCTTAGGAATTAGTGTGTGCAACGCAGATAAGCTTCAAGCTTAAATAATCCAACGTCAAACTTGCCCGGAGGGTTCCCGTGCGCGAACAGCAAGCATTAAATAAGGCCATGATGGAGGCCGTCGAGTTCGTCCACGCGGAGGGGTGGGACGCTCCCCCGACACTGTTCGGCCTGGTGCCCACGCAGTTGCTTGTCGACGAGCTGGGCCACCTCGACGACTCTTCCCCGCTAACACTGGTGGTCCAAGACCTCCCAGAGCACATCCTGCCCGGCTCCGAGGAACTGGGCGAGTACGTCTCCCGCATCGCCTGGCCGCGCGAAGTCCAAGGCGTGATCCTGGCACAGGAGATCGTGTTCAAGGACGCCTCCGCTGGCGAGGACGCCGAGCCGCGCCCGGCACGCCTGTTCTCCGGCGTGCTGCGCGAAAAAGACATCGAACAGACGCTGCTTCAGCTGCGCCTGACCGATGAGGAGCTTGAGGAGCGCGGCGCGTTCGCCCAAGACGACATCGAGCTGCGCGGCGGGCCCGGCGTAGCCCCGGGTGTCGTGGCGGCGCTGCGCTACGGCCTCGAGCAGGACCCGGACGAGCTGGTTTAGTATGTCAGTTGTGTCTACTTCCCGCCCCTGGTCCCGCTCCGTCTCTCTCATCGCCGCCGCCACCGCCGCAGCGCTCACGCTAACGGCGTGCTCCAACGATTCCGACTCCGAGGATCCCGATACCCGCGCGCCGGAGATCACCTCCACGGAGACTCCGCCGAGCGAGCCGGAGCAGACCGGCCCCGAAACCGACACCGAGACCGACTCGGGCACCGAGACTGACACTGCGACGGTGACGTCGACGCGAAGCGAGACTGCTTCCAGCTCGCCCAAGTCGTCCACGACCGCCGCGTCCACGAAATCCTCGTCGAAGAAGACTGCTGCGGGCACGGCGGATGCGACGTCGACAAGCGGAAAGAAGCAGGAAACTGACTCGCTGGAGGAAGTGCGCGAGCGCTTTTCCACATTGGCCCCGGAAGAGTTCTTCGACCAGTTCGACGACTGCGCGGCGGGCGGTTTGAGCGGCTCTTTCGACTGCTCCGGCGAGGGCATCGGCCAGTTCCAATTCTTCGACTCCGACTCCAAGGCCGCCTCGACAACGCAGCTTCTCACCGAGCTGCGCTCCTCGCGCGTGGTAGAAGACAACGGCGACCGCGTGGTGGGCTGGTCCACGCTCGGCACCTCCGCGATCATCACCGTGGTGGACAACGAAGCCGGTCAGGTGATGCAGCAGCTGATCTCCACCGACCAGGAGGATCCGCGCCAGCGCATCTACGACCTGGGGTTGGCCAAGCAGTAACTACTCGCAGGCGGGCACATCGCGGCCTGCGGCGAAATCCTCCATCGCCTCAACGGCCTCGGCGAGGTTGTCCACCTTCGCCACCGTCATGTGCTCCGTTTCCACGCGTTTGACGGCGTCGCAGTTGCCGGCGGGCGCTAGGAAGAGCTCAGCGCCGTCGTCCTCTGCGGCACGGATCTTGTGGGTGATGCCGCCGATGGGGCCGACCTCGCCGTCCTCGTTGATCGTGCCGGTGCCCGCGACGAACTTGCCGCCGTTGAGCGCGCCCGGGGTGAGCTTGTCAATGACCGCGAGCGAGAACATCATGCCGGCGCTCGGCCCGCCGATGTCGTTGAGGTTGTAGTTCACGCTGATGCCGCCGGCCGGCTCGGAAGTCATGAGGATGCCCAGCATGGGCTGGCCCTTCTCGTGCGGGTTCTCCCCCAGCTCCACCGTCTCGGTGCGCTCGCTGCCGTCGCGCTCCACGGCGATTTCGATCGTCTCGCCGGGGGTCTTGGCGCGCACAGCATCCTGGACTTCCTGCGGCGTTTCCACCTTTTCGCCTGCGACGGCGGTGATCAGATCCTCCGGCTGCAGCACCCCCTCGGAGGCGCTGCCTTCCATCACGTCGTGCACCACCACCGTGGTGGGACGGTTTAAGTAGTGCATGGCCGCCACCGTCGCGGACGCCTCGGAGGCGACAAACGCCTGCTGGTTGACCTCGCGCACCTGGTCCTCGTCCAAATCCGGCGGCATGATCTGCTCCACCGGCACGATCGTGTCGTCCGTGGCAACCCAACGCCCCAGCGCCTGGCCGAGCGTCATGTTTGTGCGCACGGACACGGTGGTCATGTTCAGCTTACCGCCCGTGTCCAGCGTCTCTGCGCCCTCGATGTCCACGACCGGCTCGCCGCCGACCTCGCCGAGCGTGTCAAAGGTGGGCCCCGGTCCCTCCGCCGCGTACGGCACGGTCAGGCGGATGTCGGTGCCCGGGATGTGGTCCGCGGTCAGCGCACCTGCCAACAACACGACGGGAATGGACCCCCAGACCAGGGTCGACCACCGCCGGTTCCGTGCTTCTCGCGCTTTGGACATGGGCGCAGATTCTAGCGCAGGAGGCGCTGGACACTGTTGCTGGCTCTCAGCGAACCCATGAGCGTTGTGCCTGACTGTATTCTGGCTGGCATGACTAACGGATTCGGCTTTTCCTTTCCTAACGACTCGAACGATGACGGCGAAGGCGACGGCAACAATCGGGGCGGCGACGGAAACGGCCGCGGCGACGCGAACAACCCCTTTGCCGCATTCGGCTTCGGCGGAGGCCAGCCCGGCGGGGGCGGCTTAGGCGACGTGTTTAACCAGCTGGGCCAGATGCTCTCCGGCATGGGCTCGTCCATGAACGCCCAGGCGTCGGGCGACGCGGTGAACTTTGAACTCGCCGCGCGCATGGCGCGCCAGCGCATCGCCGGTGCAAGCCCGGTCTCCGAGGCGGACACCCGCGCGGCAGAGGAATCCCTGCGTTTAGTGGAGCTGTGGCTGGACGAGGCCACGGACCTGCCCGCAAGCGGCGCGAAGGCGCAGGCGTGGAACGCCGAGCAGTGGCTGAACCAGACCATGCCGATGTGGAAGCGACTGGTCAACCCCGTTGCGGAGCACATGAACCGCGCCCAGCTGGACTCCATGCCGGAGCAGGCCCGGGAGATGATGGGCCCGATGGCCGGGATGATGAACCAGATGAACTCCATGCAGTTCGGCATGAAGCTCGGCCACGCGCTGGGCGATCTGGCGCAGCAGGCGCTGACCGGCTCCGACTTCGGTCTGCCCGTCGCCCCCGCCGACACCGCCGCGATACTGCCGCGCAACGTCACCGAGATTTCCAAGGGACTGGACCTGGCGGGCCAGGAAGTGATGGTCTACATCGCCGCCCGCGAAGCCGCGCGCCAGCGCCTGTTCCGCCACGTGCCGTGGCTGGTGGAGCGCATCGTCTCCTCCGTGGAGGAGTACGCCGCAGGTCTTGAGATCGATACCTCCCACATCGAGGACATCGCCCGCAACCTCAATCTGGAAGGCGGCGACCCGCAGCAGATCCAGGAGGCGCTGCAGAACCTGCAGGGCGAGGACCTCTCCCCGCGCGTGGGCACCCGCAACGCCGGCGCCACCTCCCGCCTGGAAACGCTGATCGCCTTGGTGGAAGGTTGGGTCGACGTCGTGGTGGCCGAGGCTCTCGGCGAACGCATCCCGTCCACCCCGCAGCTGGCGGAGGCGTGGGCGCGCCGCCGCGCCACCGGCGGCTCCGCCGAGCAGGCCTTCGCCAACATCGTGGGCATCGAGCTGGGCGCGCCGCGCACCCGCGACGCCGCCGAGCTGTGGCGACGCATCGGCACCGCCGTGGGCACCGAGCGCCGCGACCAGGTGTGGAACCACCCGGACTTCCTGCCGTCCGCGGAGCACCTGGACAACCCGGCCGCGTTCATCGACACGCTGCTGGACGACGCGCCGGACACCGACTTCGACGACGAGTTTGCCAAGCTCGAGCAGGAGCTGCGCGACAACCCGGAGCTCAAGCGAGAAGACGGCGACGGCAAGGACGACGGCCGCGAGGACGGCACGGAACTTTAAGGGCGGTCCTCACCAAAGCGCTGGTAGGCCTCCAGGTAGCCGCGTGCGCGCTCCGCGTACGGCACCTTGTCCGCCCACTCGTAGAACTCTTTGCTGTGGTTCGGGATGAACGTGTGCGTCAGCTCGTGCACGATCACCGCGTCCAACACGTAATCCGGCACCTGCTTTAACCGGTCGCTGATCCGGATGTCACCGGTGGCAACCGTGCAGGAGCCCCACCTCGAGCGCTGGTTGGACACCCACCTGATCGAGCCGAGACGCGCCTGGCCGTCCAGGACGTGCTTATTCAGGGATTCGGCGCGCGTGCGCAAGGAGACGTCGTCACGCGGGCGCGCTTTTGTCTTGCGCTCGAGCTTGGCCAGCATCTCGGCCACCGCCTCGCGCTCTTGCGCGTCGGTGAAGTGCGCGGGGATGCGGATTTCCGCCACCCCTCCCACCAGCCGCGCCTGCACCGAGCGCGTCCTGCGCGCCGAGCGGATCACGCGGTACGGCGTCGAATTGTCCTGTGTTTGCCTGCCAGCCATGGCAATGCATTGTAGGATCCCGCATCGGGGGTGGATGCAGGGATGATCAACGACAACACGCGGGTGAAACTCGCCCACGGCGCGCACCCGTTTCTGCGCGCAGACAACGTCATGCAATTCGGCGCCGACGCCACACGCACGGGCCTGGTCACCACCGAGCACGCCAAGGACGTCGCGGCGCTGTTGGGCGTGCTCATGCGGCCGCGGCGACTGGGCTGGGTGGTGGAGCAAATTGCCTCGCTCATCGGCGCCGAGGCAGCCCGGAGCCTTACGGACGACTTGCTCAGCTACCGGGTGCTCGTACCGGCCACCAAGCCCGAGGTGCTGCTCGTCGGCCATGGACGGCTGGCGGCAGCGGTAACTGCCAGACTGCGCGAATGCGGGATAGATGTGCGCACGCAAGCGCGCAACGAGGCGTTGTCGAAGTTCCTCCTGCACAGCGAGAAGTGGGTGCCGGTGGCGGCGGTGAACACCACTGCCCAACTCGGCGAGCTCGCCGCGCTGACCCGGCAGCGCCAGGGCGCGGTGCTGCCAGTGACGCAGGTGGATGCGCGCGTGGTGATAGGCCCCGTGTGCGCCCGCCCTGGCCCGTGCCCGTTGTGCGTGCGCCTCTACCTTCTGGACCGGGACCCGAACTGGCCCGTGGTGGAGCAGCGCGCGCCGCTGAGCGTGCAGGGCGATCCCGTCCCAGCCGCGGCCGGCGCTGCTTTTGCCGCGGTGGCGCTGCGGCGTTTGGCGGGCGCGCCGGACCCGCCCGGGGTCTCCGCGCCGAAACCTGGTGCCGGGGTGCTCACGGTGGTCGACCCGTTCGCGCCGACACCTGTGTCCACTGCGACGCTGCCGCCCCACCCGGACTGCGCCATGTGCTTCTAAGCTTCGCGACGCCTCCGGGCACCCCCTTACCGGAACTGCCCCAGCACCTCGAGCACGCCGGCGCCGTAGTTGTCCACCTTCACCGGGCCCACGCCGGAGACGCCGAGCAGCTCGCGCTCGTCGGCGGGCATGGCCTCCGCGATGGACATCAGCGTCGCGTCGGTGAACACCACGAACGCCGGCTGGCCCGCTGCACGCGAGACGTCCAGGCGCCAGCGCTTCAGCGCGGCGTAGACGGCCTCGTCGAAGCTCGGCTCGCACTCCTCGTGGCGGCCCAGGGACTTCTCCGCGGGCGTGCCCAGCTGGTTGCCGCACACCCGGCAGCGCTTCGCGCGCTTGAGCCGCTGCGGGGATTGCTCCACCTCCAGCTCCGGCACCAGCCCGTCCAAGAAGCGCGAGCGAGTGCGGTTTTTGTGCCCGCCCTCCTGGCGCGCCAGCGACCACGACATGTGCAGGTGCTCGCGCGCGCGGGTCACGCCGACGTAGAACAGGCGGCGCTCCTCTTCGATCTGCTCGTCGCCCGCCTTGAGCGCGTGCGAGATCGGCAGCGTCTTTTCCACCAGCCCCACCAAGAACACCGCGTCCCACTCCAGGCCCTTCGCGGCGTGCAGGCTGGCCAGGGTCACCCCGTCCACCGCCGGGGGCTGCTTCGCCTCGGCGCGACGGCGCAGCGACCCCAGCACCTCCGCCATGGTGGAGGCCTCGCGGGTGCGCACGATCTCCTCGATCAGATCCACCAGCGCGCTCAAGGACTGCCAGCGCTCGCGTGCCTTCGCGCCCTCCGGTTCCTCCGGGGTCAGCCCCAGCGGGGCGAGCGCGGCACGCGCAATGCGCACCGGATCATCCGGCAGGTCCGTGCGCTTCGAGGCGCGCAAAAGCTGCGCGAACGCCTCCCGGATCTCCGAGCGCTGGAAAAAGCCCTCGCCGCCGCGGACCTGGTAGACAATCCCCTCTTCCGCAAGAGCGGCTTCAAACGCGGCGGACTGCGCGTTGATGCGGTACAAAATGGCGATCTCGCGGGCAGGGACGCCGTCGTTAAGCAGCTTGTGCACCTTCTGCGCCACCGCCCGCGCCTCCGCGGGCTCGTCGTCGTAGCCGTTGAACTGCGGCTCCGGGCCGTGGCCGCGCATGCCCTCAAGCTGCAGGCGGGTGCCGGCGATGCGGCCGGTGGCCTTGCCGATGACGGTGTTGGCCAGCTCCGTGATCTCCACGGTCGAGCGGTAGTCGCGCTGCAGCTTCACGACGGTCGCGTGCTCGTACGTGCGCGAAAAGTTCAAAAGGTAGTCCGGGGTCGCGCCAGTAAAGGAGTAGATGGTCTGGTTGGCGTCGCCGACCACCGTCAGGTCGTCGCGGGTGCCCAGCCAGGCCTCCAGCACCCGCTGCTGCAACGGGGTGACGTCCTGGTACTCGTCCACCACGAACGACTGGTACTGCGCGCGGAACTCCTCCGCCACCGCGGGCGCGTTCTCGAGCGCGCCGGCGACGTGGATGAGCAGGTCGTCGTAATCGATCAGCATGCCTTCGGGGCTGGTCTTCGCTTCCTCGTAGAAGCGGTAGACCTGGGCGACCTTCTGCGCGTCCGCCGGTGGCGTGCGCGGGGAATCGGCGATGCGCTGCACGTAGTCCTCCGGGCCGATGACCGAGGACTTCGCCCACTCGATCTCGCTGAGCAGGTCGCGCACCATTTCCTTGCCGGTGTCCAGGCCTGCGGCGCGGGTGGCGCGGGCGACAATGGGGAACTTGTTGTCCAGCACCCGCCACGGCAGATCGCCTGCGATCTGGGGCCAGAAGTACTGCAGCTGGCGCATCGCCGCGGAGTGGAACGTGCGCGCCTGCACCCCGCCGATGCCCATGGCGGTGAGGCGGTCGCGCATCTCGCCGGCGGCGCGTTTGGTAAACGTCACCGCCAGCACGCGGTTCGGTGCGATTTGGCCGCGGTCGATCAAGTTGGCGATGCGGTAGGTGATCGTGCGGGTTTTGCCCGTGCCCGCGCCGGCGAGGATGCACACCGGCCCGCGCGGCGCTTCCGCCGCCACACGCTGGTCTTCATCCAGCACGCTGAGGTCTATCGCCATGGGTGTGCTCCTTCCGGGGTGGGTGTGTGCGGTGTGTTCGGTGTGTCCGCCCAGTAGTCGATGAGTGCGCGGGCGATGGTGCCCTCCGCGGCGAGCGTGAGGGAATCCAGCTCGCCGCGGCTGGCCCACACAGTGCGGGTCAGCTCTCCGTCGGTGGGTGCTTGCGCATCGATATCCGCCGTGCGCGCCGCCATGCCGAGCATGAGCGCGCCGGAGAGCGGCCACGGCTGGGAGTGCACATAGCGCAAGTCGCTTACCCGGCGGCCGGTTTCCTCCCACACCTCGCGGGCAAACGCGGCCTCAAGCGTCTCGCCGACGTCCACGTAGCCCGCCACCAGGGTGAGGTAGCCGGGGCGGCGGGCGTTTTCCACCAGCAAGATCCGCTCACCCGCCGGGTCCTCCACTAAGCCGATCACGCACGGATCCAGCCGCGGGAAGATCGGCCGGCCGGTGGCGCCGCGCGCGACGATGCCGCCTTCGCCCCAGCGCACCTCGGAGCCGTCCGCCGGGTCGAAGCGGGTACGTTCGCGGGCGTTGACCAAACCGACGGCGCGGGCGGCCAGCGGGTGGCTGGCGTGGGTGCGCGCGTCCCCGGTCGCCCCGTGCGGCCCGGCAAGATCGGCCGCATCAACACCGTGCACCCGGGCCGCAGTGACCTCCCGTGTCACGTGCACGTGGGAGGAGGTTTCGGTGGTGGCCGGAGGTGCGTGAAAAAGCTTCGGCTCCCCGTCGTCGCCGAGCGGGAAGCGCCCGGCAGCATCGATGAGCAGGAACATCCAGCTAATCCCGGTTGGTAATTGCGCCGTTCATGCGCACGTACAGCAACCGGTCGCCCGGCTCGACCGTTTCCGCCTCGGGGGAATCGATACGGTAGAGCTCGCCGGATCGCACCACGCCCAGCACGATGTCCGCAAGGTGGCGGGGGTTCGCGCCGACCTCGTCGTCCGCGATCTGGCGCTCCGCCACGGCGAAGCCTTCGTCGGGGCTGAGCAGGTCCTCCATCATCTCCACCACCGGCGGGGTGACGGTTGCGATACCGAGCAGCCGACCCGCGGTTTCGGAGGAGACGATCACCGAATCCGCACCCGACTGCATGAGCAGGTGCTGGTTCTCGCTTTCGCGGACGCTGACCACGATCATCGCGCTCGGCGCCATCTCGCGCACCGATAGGGTGATCAGCACGGCCGTGTCATCCGACGACGGCGCGACAATGACAGACCTGGCGCGGCTGACCGCAGCCACGCGCAGCACGTCCGACTTGGTGCCGTTGCCGTGAACGGTGATCAACCCGCGCTTCTCCGCGACGGTGAGCGCGGCCGGATCCGGGTCGATGACCACGATCGACGACGGCGACGCACCGCCGGCGATCAGAGCGTCGATTGCGGAACGGCCCTTGGTGCCGTAGCCGATGACAATAGTGTGGTTACGCACGCTATTCCTCCACTGTTGGATCTGGAGCGTCTTGCGGGAATCCTCCGTGAGCACCGACAAGGTGGTGCCGACGAGGACCATAAGGAAGGCCACACGCGCTGGTGTGACCAGGAAGATGTTGACCAGGCGCGCCGACTGCGTCATCGGCGTGATGTCGCCGTAGCCGGTAGTAGACAGCGTCACTGCGGAGTAATACAGCGCGTCGATGAACGTCAACGGCTCGGAGTAGCCGTTGCGGTCTAGGTAGGCCACGAACGCGACAGCGATGATGAGCAGCAGCGCGTAGAAGAAGCGGCGGGCGATGAGCGACCACGGGGTGGCGCGCGCTGCCGTGGGGATGTTCACCACATCGAGCAGGCTGTGCACCGGGATCTCGGTGAGGTTGGTCGCGTCTGCGCGCAGCGACAACAGGCTCCGAAGCTTCATCCCTGCCGCTCCTCGCTTTCTCTTGCTATTTCTTCACCAGACGTGCCGGCTCTCGCGCCTCCGAGCATTGTCTCGAGCTGGTCGAGATCCGGCAAGGCGCGGGGCGCGAACGTCTCGCCGGTGCGCACGTAGAAAAATACCGCCCGCACCGGCTTGCCGTCACGTGCGATCCGGCGCCACGCCTCACGGTAGACCGCGAGCTGCAGCTGAGCCGATTCCATCGCGTCGCGGCCGGGCTTCTCGCCGGTCTTCCAGTCCACTACGACCCAGCCGTCGTCGTCGGCGAACAC
The DNA here is from genome assembly GCF_026930265.1 of Corynebacterium pilbarense. Taxonomy (NCBI): domain Bacteria; kingdom Bacillati; phylum Actinomycetota; class Actinomycetes; order Mycobacteriales; family Corynebacteriaceae; genus Corynebacterium; species Corynebacterium pilbarense. Next base: position 41,672 of record NZ_JANRML010000014.1, on the reverse strand, counting down.
AGCGTCCATGCGCCCGCGCACGACCGAATCGCCCAGTGCCAGCTCGAAGGGGTGCTCGACGTACTCCGGCGTGCGCCCGGCCCACTCGCTGGCCTCGAAGTTGCGTTTGAGACGCTCCAGGACGGCGCGGTCCACTTCGGCCTCATCGTTGCCCGGCAGCTCGTCTTCCGTGAGCAGCGGGCGCGCACCGTAGAACTGCTCCAGCCACTCGTGGAACGCGGTACCGCGCTTGGCGTAGGTGTTCGGTTTAAACGGCACGGGGCGGCGGGCGCGGCGGGCGAACTGCTCCGGGTCCGCCTTCAGCGCCACCACGTCGGAGGCGGTGAGTTCCCCCGGCATGACCACCGGCACGTCTGCAGCTTGGGCGGCGTCGTGCTCCTCGATCAAGGCTGTGGCGTCGCGCTCCCAGAGCGAGTACAGCTCGCCTTCGGTGTAGTCCGGCAGCGAGTCCATGGCGGCACGGACCGCTTGAGCGGCCGCGAGGTCGTGTGCAGCAGGCAGGTAGTGGGGCCAGCGTCCGGACTCCGGTGCGGCCGCCTCCTTCTCGTTCGCTTCCTCTGCGATGTCAGGCTCGGTGCCGTCGTCCCAGACCACCACGCACTCCTCGGGCACCCGCTCGCGCATGGCGGCGAAGTGCTCATACGGTTCCGCCTCCCGAGCGACACCTTCGCGGCGGCGTGAGCCGGTGACCAGGAGTTTCTTCCCGGAGCGGGTCACCGCCACGTAGAACAACCGGGCAGCCTCCTCGGCCAGATCCCCGGCGACCTCCTTGAGCCAGGCCTTGCCGGCTTTCTCAAAGTCCGAGCGGTTCTCCACGTCCGCGAATACCGGGTAGACGTCCGGGTCGCCGAACGTTTCCGTCGGAAGGAAACGCGGGAAAGTGAGGAAGGTTTCCGTCTTGGACTTGTACGTCGCCGCGTCCGCGTGCAGCACCGCCACGGTGTCCCACTCCAACCCCTTGGCCTTGTGCGCGGTGAGGATCTGCACCCGGTCCTCTTTCACCGCCACCGAGCCCGGGGCCAAGCCGTCCTCGAAGCTGCGGGCGAGTTCGAAAAAGTGCAGCAACCCGTCCAGGCTCGCGCCCGGGTAGGCAGCGACCTCATCGAGCAACCGGTCCAGGTGCACTGCCCCGGTGGCGGAGCCGCGGGCGAGCACTTCGGTGCGGATGCCGAAGACGTGGATGATGTCGGCGAACAGGTCGCTTAAGCGCTTGCCCAGGCTATGTGTGCGCAGCCAACGCAGCTTCGCCGCGGTGTCCCGCATGCGCGCAAGGCCTTCCTCGCTGTAGCGTTCCGGCTCGCCAAGGTCTGCCAGGGCGTCCGTGAGTCCTTCGGGTTTGTCCGTGCTGGCGGAGATTTCCGCGGCGCGGGACACGAGCTCATCCAGCTGGGCGTGCAGGTGCTCCGCCGCATCCGCCGGGGCGGCCTCCGGCGGGGTGTCCAGCGCCGAGCCGTGCAGGTTGTTCGCGCGCGACGCCAGCGCCTGCAGATCTGCCAGGCCCAGGCCGACGGCCGGCCCACCGAGGAGGCGCAACGCAGCCGCGGTGTCGTCCGGGCGCACCAGCATCGTGGCGATGGCGACGGTGTCGGCGACCTCCGGGACGTCGAGAAGCCCGGCCAGGCCCACGATCTCGTAGGGCACGCCGCGCTCCTCCAGTGCCGCCGCCAAAAGCGGCGAGTGCCGGTTCTTGCGCACCAACGCGGCTGCGGAAAGCGCTCGTCCTTCCTGCACCGCCGCCTGGTATTCCTGCGCGAGCGCGTCAGCCACGTAGGCGATCTCCGTGTCCTGGTCCGGGAAGAAGCCCAGGGTGACGTCTCCGGCCTCCGCGGCTGGTCGCGCCTGAAGCGCAGCCACCGCTCGGTTCTCGGCGGTGCCCAGCACCGCGTCGGACACGCCGTTGGCCAGCTTCAGCACCTCAGGTGGGTTGCGCCAGGAGGTGGTCAGCTGCTTTTTCGGCGCCGGTCCTGCAGGCGAGGGGAAGTCCTCCACGAACGCGGCCAGGTTGGCCGCGGTGGCGCCGCGCCAGCCGTAGATCGCCTGCATCGGATCGCCCACTGCGGTCACCGTCAGCGACGGGTCCGCGCCCTCGCCGAACAGGCTGCGCAGCAGCACGCGCTGCGCGTGCGAGGTGTCCTGGTACTCGTCGAGCATGACCACGCGGTAGCGGGAGCGCTGCGATGCCCCCACCGTCTTGTGGTCCCGCGCCAGCTGTGCTGCCACGGACATCTGCTCGTTGAACGTGACCACGCCACGGCGGCGCAGCTCCGCCGCCAGCTCCTCCACCAGTGGCAGCATGTTCACGCGCATTTCCTGCTTGGAGCGCCAATTCGTGAGCACCTTGGTGAACTCCACGCGGGCACGCGGGGCCATGGGATAGGACTCAGTTTCTGCGAGGAAGTCGTGGGCGTGCCCGCGCACCCACTCGGGCGAAGCCAGCTCGTTTCCCATCGCCGTGGTCAGCGCCAACAGGTCCTCCACCACCGTGGACAGCGACGGGTTGGATCCCATCTCCGTGATCAGCCCGCCGGAGTAGTTGACCACCACGTCGGTGGCAATGGCGTGCAGCTCCGCGTCGGTGATCAGCCGGGCGTCCGGCTCCACCGGCACTAGTAGGCCGTATTCGCGAATCAGCTCGCCGGCGTACGAGTCGTAGGTGGACACCGACGGTGCGATCACCTGCAGGTTGTCTGCTAGCTCGCCGGACGGGTCCAGGCGGTGCACCAGATCGGTGTTGGCCGCGAGCGAGCCCAAACGGTCCCGGATGCGCTTGCCCATCTCCTGGGCGGCCTTGCGGGTAAACGTCAGGCCCAGAACTTCGTCCGGCCGGGCGTAACCGTTGGCCACCAGCCACACCACGCGCGCGGCCATGGTTTCGGTTTTGCCGGCGCCGGCACCGGCGACCACCAGTAGCGGGCCGGGCTCCGCGCCGATCACGGCGGCTTGCTGGTCTGTCGGCGGGTACTGCTGGCCCAGGTAGCGCGACAGCAGCACGGGAGACATCGGGGTGGGGTTAGACATGGTGGATCGTCGCTCCTTCCGGCTGGACTGGGCACAGCGCTCGCACAGCGCAGCGGTCACACTGCGGGCCGACCACGGCGAGCAACGTCGGTCCAGCGGTCTCCTCGGGCAGCCCGTCGAGTGCGGCGGCGAGCGCGTCCAGCTCGTCGGCGGTTTTCTTCGCCTGCTCGCGGGTGCTCAGCGTGGTCTTGTTGGCGTTTGGGTACACCAGTACCGCCCCGCCCACGGAAAGGGCATTTGCGCCGTCGCGAGCGGTGACGACCTTGCCGCCGTCGAACTCGCCGTGTGCAAGCGCCAGCTGGTAGGTGGCCAGCTGGGGGTTGTCCGCGGTGGCGTCGACGGTCGGCGGGTACGCGCTCGTTTTCAGGTCCACAATGTGCACCGCACCGCTGCTATCGCGCTCGAGGCGGTCCAGCCTGCCGCGGATGCGTACGTTGTCGCTGACCTGGACGTTCACATCCGCCTCCACGGCGACCTGCTCAAACGCCCCGCGGCTGGCCTGCAGCCAGCCCTGGGTGCGCTCGAGCATGGCCCGGAAGTCCGCGATGTCTCGCTCGACCTTCCACTCCGGGGCGTTATCCGCAGCCCGGCGCGCCGCCACGGTCGCATCCAGCGCCTCGGTGTCGTCCATGCCGTTGCCCAGCGCTTCGAAGTAGGCGTGCGCCATAGCGCCGTAGATCATGTCCAGCGATTCGTCCAGGCCGGACATCCGCTCCAGCACCGCCTGCATGGGGCATGCGAGCAGCTTTTCCACCCGCGACGGCGACAGCGCCGGCGAGACGTCGAGCGGTTCGCTGGTGGAAGGCTCCGTGGTCGTCCACCACTGCGCAGGGTCCGCCCCCAGCACGCCTGCGTCCGCTAAACGCGCGAGTTGGCGCGCCGCCTGGCTGCGCTCTGTTTCGGTGGACGCAGGGTCCACCAGCACGCGGCGGAACTCGGCGATCAGGTCGTCGTGCGCGAGCACGCGCACGACCGCGCCGGCGTCCTCGGCGTCAGCGGCAGTGCCAGTGGTTTGCCCGGAGATCCGGGAGGCGTCCGCGGACGAGCCCGCGATGCTCACTGGGCGCGGATGCACGCCATAGTCCCGGCAGAATTCCTCCACGAACCTGGATCGCTGCTCCACTTCTTCACCGTCATCGCTTTCCACGGCGGTGACCAGGAGCTGGTCTGTGGCGCGGCTGGTTGCCACGGTAAACAGGCGGCGCTCCTCCACCAACCGCTCGTTGATGTGGGAGACGGGCACGCCGGGGTCGACGTCGTTGTCGATGAGGTCCACCAGGTCTTCCTGGCGGAACAGCGACCCGGTCTCCCCTAGGCTCGGCCAGGTCAGCTCCTGCACGCCAGCTACGACCACGCGGCGGAACTCGCGGCCCACCGCACCGTGGGCGGTAAGCAATGCGGCGGCGTCCGGGGTGGCGTTTCGGCGGTCGCGCACGCCGGTGGGCAGCTCCTGCTCGGTAATCGAGGCGACGAAGGATTCGATGCCCGCGCTGGGCCTGCGCTCCGTGTGGTCTCCTGCCGCGTCGAACAGCGCCATCACGGCGTCGAGATCCCTGTCCGCCTGCGAACCAGTCGCGCCTCCTCGCAGCGCAGACGCCAGCAGACGGTTAGCCAAGCCCGTGGCGTGCCAGAGTGCCCACAGCACTTCCTCCACCGTGCCGCCGTGAGCAAGCACATTGCGCCCGGCATCGAGTACGTCGCGCACACGGTGCAAGATGTCCAGCTCGCGGTCCGTGAGCACGGTGCCGAAATCCGGCAGCCCGGTCGGAGTGAGAAGCAGCTCGCGCAGGCTTTCCTCCGCGCGAGCCTCCGGCGACCAGCGGCGCAGGCCGCGCAGTAACCTGCGCAGCGTCACCGGGTCAGCGCCGCCGACGGGGCTCAGCAGCAGGTCGCGCCACTCGGTGGGTTGGAGTTCCTCATACAGCGCACGCACGCCGAGCAGCAGCGCCGAAACAATGCGCTGCTCCCCCAGCACCAGGTCGGTGGGGTTGAGCGCGACCGGCACCCCGGCGCGCAGCAGCGCGCGCCGCATCGGCTCAAGCAGCGGCGTGGAGCGCACCACCACCGCCATGTCGCGGTACGCCACGCCCTCTTCCAGGTGAGCGCGACGCAGCGTGTCCGCCACCAGGGAAAGCTCCGCCGCACTGGACTCTGCAATCGCCGCTGACCGCACTGGCGTCCTACGGGTGGACCCGAGGTCGATCACCTCGTGATCCAGCCCGCCTAAGTCCTGGAAGAATGCCGGGGAGGCGCCGCGGAAGTGGAACACGGATTGCTCTAGATCCCCGCCGACGACGCCGAGGTCCGCCTGCTCCAACAGCTTTTGCACCAGTGCCGCGGATGCCGGCGCCAGGTGCTGCGCGTCGTCCACTATCACGGTATGCCAGGTTCGCGGCAGCTCCACCCCAAGCGCGGCCGCGATCAACTCCGACGCCGACAGGCGGTGCGCGCCGGACAGCGCCATCACCTGCTGGTATTCACGCAAGAAATCGCCCGAGGCGGACCAGATGCCGATGTCGTGGCGCTGGCCCAGCTCCACCAGATCCTCCGGGCCCTGGCCGCGCTCAATGGCACGCAACAAAAAGTCCCTCAACTGCCGCGCAAAACCCACCATGGGCAGCGCCGGGCGCAACTCTTCAGGCCAGGTGCCGCCGGCGTCTTCGGCGTGGCCCTGCAGCAGCTGGCGGATCACCGCGTCCTGCTCCGCGCCGGAGATCAACCGCAGCTCTTCGTCCATCTGCTGGCGCACCAGCGCGAACGCGAGCGAGTGCACGGAGCGCACCACCGGCTCGTCGGAGACAAACCCGGAGGCGGCAAGCGTGTCCGCTAGCTCCGCGCGCAGCCGCGCGCCGGTCTCCTTGGAATCCGTGAGCACCAGCACCCCGCCCGGGCCGTGTTCCGCCTCGCTGCCTGCGTGCCTGCGCATCGCAGCTGCGGCGGTGTCCAGCAGGAAGCTCGACACTCCCGAGCCCGGCTCTCCGGTCACCTTGTACAGGCCTTGCTGGGGCAGCTCAACCGGCCATTCGCGTTGCGTGTCTGGGCGCGTGCGCGGCACGAGGTAGGCCTTCGGCTCGAGTACCGCCGGGGGCACGGGAGAGGGTCTGGTGGAAGTCATGCCGTTGATTGTGTCACTCACTCCGACACGAGCGCCTGATCAATCCCCTCAGCCATCGAACGTATGTCCGAACCCGCAGCTCTCGCGCAGGCCACGCGGTACTCCAGCGCATGGCCTGCGAGCTCCCGCAGACCCGGCACGTGCGCCCACCGGTCAAGCACGGCCACATCGCAGGCCTGGGCCAACAGCCCGTCCACAATCACCAACGCCGCGGTAAAACCGCGGGGGCGCTTGCTTGAAGACGGCACAAGGTCCGTCAACGTCGGCACCATATCCCCAGAAAAGAGCAGGCAGGACGCAAAGTCCATGTGCGCCACAACGTCGCCCGGCTGCGGGGTGTAGTCGCGCCACACCGCTCGCTCCGCTGTCGCGAAGGCGTCGCCACGGTCCGCCGTCGGCGCGTCGACGCCGGCCATCGCCTCGTCGTAACGCAGGGCGGCGGACACGGCTTCATCGATACGCGCGAGCACCCGCCCTTCAACGAACTCGCTGGCTTTGAAACCGCCGACGACCAGGCGGCCGTCGGTGGCGCGCACCGGGCGGGACACCGCGATGCCTGCGCCGAACTCGCCAGCATGGTCGCGGGCCTTGCCGGACCAGGCGGCCGTGTCGCTCGCCTCGGAGACCACGACCCGGCCGAAGCGGACACCGTTGTCCCACTCCGGGCCTACAGGTATGCCTGCCCGGCCGTCGAGCTGGAACGCCGACAAAACATGTCCGGGGATGTGCTGTGCTGTGTGCTGCGCCACCGCCTGCCCCCTACAGCGCCGCTGGACGCGGGTAGGGCCACGGGTTCGGCCGGCACGTGTCCGGGTTGTCCGGGTAGTTGTCTTCCGGGCTCATCTGATGCAACTGCGCATTGTTCATGCTCAGGGTCTGCTGCATCATGACCGGTGCCAGCGCGTTCGGCTCCGGACACGGGACGTGCTCCGCAAAGCCCACGGCGTGGCCCACCTCGTGGTTGATCAGGTACTGGCGGTAGCTGCCCAGATCGCCCTGGAACGGCACAGCGCCGCGCACCCAGCGCGACTCGTTGAGCAGCACCGTGTCCTCGCCGGTGATGCGGGTGCGGCAGCTGGTTTCGGTGCCGATCTGCACACCGCACAGCTCCGCGGTGGTCTCTAGCGAGGTCAGACGGATCTTCAGCGACGGGTTGTCGTTGACACTGACGTGTTCGAAGCGGAAACGCGGGTCGTTGGTCCAACCGCGTGGATCGCTCAGCGTCGCGTCGACCATGTGCGCAAACGCATCATCCCCGCCGTAGCCGGAGGTGTCGATACCGTCCTCGACCTCCACGGCGAAGCGAACCACGAGTTCGGTGCCCTCGCCGACGCTCATGCCCGGTGCGCCCACCTCGTGGTACGTGCCAGCACCGGTAGTGGTGTACGGCCCACCCGGCGGCAGATCGTGGGGATCAAACTCCCCTTCCGCGATCTTCGCCGGTTCCAACGGCTTCGCGCCGCCCTCCGGATCTTCCCCGCCCTCCGCGGGCGAGGCGGCTGCGGAATCTTCCGTCTCAGCGGAAGAACCGGTAGCCCCCACCGCGAGGTCCTCCGGGTTTTGGAACATGTTGATCAGCACAAAAACGGTGATCACGGCCAGCACGGGGATAGCGTAGGCACGCCAGCCGTACTCCTGCGCAAACGCGACAAGCTTGCTATCGCCTGCTTCGGCGTGCGCCGCGCGGGACGCGGGCCACCGTGAGGCGTCGAAAAGCTTCCCGCGCTTTTGCGGGCGTTTCTCAGAACGGCGGGGCGCACGAGCAGGATCAGCGTCCTCGGATTCGAGTTCCCAGCTATCAAACCAGTCGCCGAAATCATCGTCGTCTATGTCACGGACGTCGAATTCGCCATCGCTGGGGCGGCGGTGCGCTCCGCGGCCACCCTCGATCGAGTCGCCGCGGCGGGCGTCCCGCTCATGTGCGCCGTGCCGTTGTGCCATAAATGCGTAATTTAGCGCATGAACCCGACGGATCGGGCTGCGGCAGTACCCTGCTCCACGTACACGATGCGGTCGGTGCGGATGAGGTAAACCCGGCCCTTGTCGTCCTCCACCTTCAAGGTGGCCTGGCCGCTGTCAACGGCCTGCTCAACGGTGGCGATGATGTCGTCCTGCCCCTCCGGCAGCTTGATCGTCAGTTCGCGGGGGCTGTCTGCAAGACCGATCTTGATATCCATAGCGCCATTGTAACGGCCTGTAGTTAAGATGAACGCGTGCCCTATTCAGCTGAGAGTGAACACAACCGCGCCTCAACTGGCGCCCCGGCCGGCGAGAAATCTCAGCCGCCGACGTTTGCTCAGCTGGGTGTCGCCGTCGAAATCACCGATGCGCTGGCGCAGCGCGGCATCACTCGCCCCTTCTCCATCCAGGAGTTGACGCTGCCCCGCGCACTTGCAGGCCGGGACATCATCGGCCAGGCCCGCACCGGCATGGGCAAGACGTTCGGCTTCGGCGTGCCGCTTGTAGACCGTGTTTTTGACGACGCGGACATTGACGAGCTCGACGGCACCCCACGCGCGCTGGTGCTGGTGCCCACCCGCGAGCTTGCCGCGCAAGTGGGCGACGACCTCACCTTCGCCGCCTCCCAGACGCCGGTGCGCCTGACCACGATCTACGGCGGCCGGCCCTACGAGGACCAGATTGCGGCGCTGGAAGCGGGCGTGGACGTTGTCGTCGGCACGCCCGGGCGCCTGATTGACCTGTACGAGCGCGGAGATCTCACCCTTTCCACTGTGGCGATTCTGGTGCTCGACGAGGCTGACGAGATGCTGGACATGGGCTTTCTGCCCGACATTGAAAAGCTCTGGGCGGCGGTGTGCGATGACGCGCAGACGATGCTGTTTTCGGCCACCATGCCGGGCCCGATTCTGACGCTGGCGCGGGCGAAGATGAACAAGCCGGTGCACATCCGCGCCGAGTCCGCCGACGCGCCGCGAACCCACGACACCACCCGCCAGGTCCCCTTGAAGTCCCACCGCATGGACAAGCCCGAGGTGGTTGCGCGCATCCTCCAGGCCCGCGGCCGCGGCCGCACCATCATTTTCGCCCGCACGAAACGCTCCGCCGCGGAGTTGGCGGAGGATCTCGCCCAGCGCGGCTTTACTGTGGCGGCGGTCCACGGTGATCTTGGCCAGCGTGCGCGTGAGGCGGCGCTCGATGCGTTTCGCCGCAGTTCGGCCGACATTCTCGTCGCCACCGACGTCGCTGCCCGCGGCATTGACGTTGAAGACGTCACCCACGTGATCAACTTCCAAACGCCGGATGACCCAATGACATACGTGCACCGCATCGGCCGCACCGGCCGCGCTGGCAAGAAGGGCACGGCCGTGACGTTGGTGGGCTACGACGAGGTACGCAAGTGGCAGGCGATTAACGACGAGCTTTCGCTAGATGCCCGCGAGCTGCCCGAGTGGTTTTCCACCTCGCCCGAGTTGCACGAGGCGCTGAATATCCCGGACTCGGCTACTGCACGAGTGGGGCGCCCGCGTAAAGTGCTCGGAGCACGCCCAGCACGAGCCTCAGGAAGGAACCGGCGATGAATTCTCCTCTGCGTCGCACCCGCGGCGATTTGATCGCTACCGGAGTGATCGCAGGTGTCTCAGCGCTGCTTTTGGGCACTGCCTTTCTCACCGCCCCCGCGCGCGACGCACACTTGGTTGCTGCTGAAGAAGAGCAGGAGGACTACGGCCAGCTCGCCGTGGTGCCGAGGTCGTTCAGCGAGGGGTTTTCCCTGCCGGATACATCTGGCCGCGACCAGCCGTTGGTGGCCGGCGGCATGGTGATCACCTACAACGACAACACCCTCTCCGCCACCACGCCGGAGGGTGAAACCGTGTGGACGTACGAGCGGCCCAACGAGCTGTGCCTGGTGGACCAGGCCTGGGGCAAGGTTGTGGCAACCTACCGCGACAACGCGGGCTGCGGCGACGTGGTGGCCATCGACGCGAAGACCGGCAAGTACGCCGGCACACGCTCGGCCATCGCGCCGGACAAGGTGGTGCGTTTGGCTTCAAATGACCGTGTGGGCTACGCCAGCTCCGAGCGCGCCGAGGTGTGGCGCTCTGATCTGGTGCGCACCGTGGAGTACGGGCACGTGGAGGCGAAGCAAGAGCCGGACATGCAGCCCAACGAGTGCACCATCACGTCTGCACTGACCCGCACGGAGCTCGTTGCCGTCACTGAAATCTGCGACGACGGCGCGTTTTTGCGCCTGCAGGAGGCTACGCCGGAGGATTCTCGCAAGCCCGAGGTGCTCGCCGACGTGGAAATCAGCCCGGACGCGTACCTGGTGTCTATCTCCCAGGACGCGGCCGCGGTCTATGATCCGACCACTTCCGAGGTGCGCGGCTACAACACGGAGGGCACCAACATCAGCTCCTCGTCGGTGCCGCAGATGGACAGCCCGGAGCTCGGCCCGGACGGCATTGTGAAGAACCTGCCTGTGGCTGACTTGCCGCACCACATGACGTACTGGGAGAACAACTCCCTGCTGCTTATGGAGCCCGCAGCGCTCGCCGTCACGGGCGTTTTCCAGGGCGCGCTGGGCACGGGTTTCTCCGCGGGCGAGAAGCTGCTCTACGCCTCCGATAACGGCATTGCCGTAGTGGATTGGGACAAAAACGCTGTGGACAAGATCATCCCGGTCGACCGCGGCGGCTACTCCGGCCCGGTGCACATCTCCTCTGCCGGCGCCACCGTCGTGGAAAAGCGCGGCGACGAAGTCGTTGTGATGAAGGCCAACACCTAACGCATCGGCCATACCACCTTTGAGCGCGGCGCTTTACTGTGAGCGTCGCGCTTTGCGTTGCGCGTAGCGCGCCTCGTTGTACTCGCGCGTAGCCGGGTGGAAGATACCGATAAGTGCGAGCACGGCCGAGGCCAGCGTCACGGCTCCCAAAAGCGGTACGCCGCCGCGGAACATGTACACCGCCACGCCCGCCAGGATCGCTTCCACCAGCACGATCGCACCGGTGGCGCGCGGGTTGCCCTTCAGTGTGCTTACCGCAGCGTAAGCGATGTAGCCGAAGATGATCACGAGAAATGTCGCGGTGCCGACGTTGACGTAGTTCGCTGCCGGGGACTGCGACTCCAACGTCGAGGTGTGCTCAGTGAACTGGGAGACGATCAGCGAGGCCGCGTAAATAAACATCGCGGCGCACTGCACAAGCACCACCACCGCGCTGAAACGCATCACTGCGGGCACGGTTCCTAGCGCAACTTCAGACCTACTTTGGGCGGGTTTTTTGTTGGTTTCCACAACAAAGCAGTCTAGGCCCCGCTGCCCCACGCTCCCATTCGTGTGGCGTGATTTGACGGTGACCTACCTCGCATCGGAATCATGTTTACGCTGGTCACATTGCCTATCGACGACCTCCGGACACACCCAGCCCCCAACCCAACCCGACGAAAACAGGGTTAGATTCTATGATTCCTGTCACAATTTGGCTTGCACCCCTAGCGCAGTGTAGGTGAACGTGCCATTATTTCCGGGTAGCAAAAACAACGGGCTGGTTAAACAGCCCTTAACCCTAAGCCACCACAGGGTTAACGCCCGGTAAACCGGAAGACGGGTCCCGCATCCAACGGGAAGCTCCGCCCGATGCCAGGAATCAAACTTCGTTTGCAACGCATCCGCCACAATGCGGGTGTTTGTGGTGCGCACGTAATTGCACATGGATTGAACACAGGTTTCAACACACACGACCCAAAAGGAGAGTCATCATCATGGATTGGCGCCACGAAGCAATTTGCCGCGACGAGGACCCGGAACTGTTCTTCCCCGTCGGTAACTCCGGCCCTGCCCTGAGCCAGATCGCTCAGGCCAAGCTGGTTTGCCACCGCTGCCCCGTCACCTCTCAGTGCCTGAAGTGGGCACTCGAGACCGGCCAGGACGCCGGCGTTTGGGGCGGCCTGTCCGAGGAGGAGCGCCGCGCGCTCAAGCGCCGCAACAAGGCTCGCGCCCGCAACCGCGCTCGCCTGTCGGCATAAGGCCATAAAACTCCGCCGGATTACCTTGCCAGCAGTGCAGGGCGATACAGTGGAACATCTGTAACCGGTACCCATAATTCAAAGGAGGCCCCCATGAGCAAGCGTGGTCGCAAGCGTAAGGACCGTCGCAAGAAGAGCGCTAACCGCGGTAAGCGCCCCAACTCTTAAGGCGCGGTAAACGAAGTAGCAAGCGGGCCCTTCCCCTTTCGGGAAGGGCCCGCTTGTTGGTTTTTACCTACCTGCTGGCCTTGGCCTTCAAGCCTTAGCGCATTGCGAGGAATGCTGCGCCGATGCCGAGGGCTGCCAGGGCTGCGACGACGCCGCCGATGATGGCTGCGATGTTGACCTGGTTGTTGACCTGCTTCGGGGCCTCGGCCTTGGCGGGCTTGACCTCTTCGGCCTGGACGTCTTCGACCTTGACCTGGGCCTTGGCTTCTGCCTTCGGCTCTGCCTTGGGCTGCTCGTCCTTGGGCTGCTCGGCGGGGACAACACCTGGCTGGGCATCGATTTCCTCGGCCGGCACCAGTGCGACCATGGGGTGCTCTTCGGCGACCTCGACAGCTTCGGGCTGCTCGACCTCGACGATCTCTTCGGGCTGCTCGATCGCTTCGACCTCAACCTCGGCGATGTCTGCGCGGGCGCCGATGGATTCGGCGTAGACACCGATACGCGGGCTGTCCATCTCCAGGCTGTCCCAGTCAGCCGGGATAAGCACCCTTCCCTGCGGGGTGTTGGCGAAGTAGGGCTGCTCGGAGTAGTTGAAGTAGTTGAACTGGTGGTTGTAGTTCATCACCGAGTGGTAGCCGTCTTGCATCGGCGAGCCCTCAGCGAAGTCCTCGACGTACTTGGCTGCACCCCAGTGGCGCAGGCCTAAGGTGTGGCCGAACTCGTGCAGGATGGTGTTGCGCACCTGCATGTCGTTGGCGCGGCCGCCAGGGTTGGCGATGTAGAAGGCGTTATCACCCACCAGCGACAGGCCCGTGGCGTTGGAGCCGGCACGCATCCGGTCACCCAACACGCCGGAGCGGAAGATGTTGGCGCGCTCGCCGAGGGCGTTGATGTTGTCGATGAGCTGGAATGCCTCATGCCGGCTCGGATCGAAGTAGACGTCGCGGTAGTCGAGGCTCTCGCCGCCGTGAGCGTCGGTGTAGTTGGCGATGTTGGTGTAGTGCCCACCGGCGTCGATGTGCAGGGCAATGCCGTGGTCGGCGAACAGGTCCACGAGATCATCCAGACTCTGCTTCGACGGGGCATACGAGGTGCGGTTGGCTTCGGCGCACTCGCGGGCGGCAGAGGTGTTGCAGCCCAGGGTGTCGTATTCGGAGGCCATCCAGTTCAGCTGGAGGAACAGATCCGGGCGGTTAGGGTCAGCTCCCCAGTCCGGCAGGGGGATTTCCGTGCCGTCGGCTAACACGACGCCTTCTTCTTCCCAGATGTCGGGCAGGCCGTCGTTGTCGGAGTCCACGAGGGTTGCGGTGTTGGTGCGCACTGGTGCCAGCTGAATCTCGTCGGCGGCGTGTGCGACGTTCACGCCGGACACCGCGATGGCGGCGGCAACTGCTGCGGCGATGGTGTTTCGGAATGCTGCTCGCATCTCGGTGACTCCTTGATGGTGTTTGTTCTTTGTTACATCCATGAGTTTATGCACCGAATATGCGCTGGTAAAACGCTCGCCACCAGGCTGAAGAAACGGTTAAATCGTTGAACATTCTTCCCGGATTGCTCAACGTTTCCACCCGTTGTGGCCTGCGGATTGTTCAGCAATCCGGGTGGTGGTTTCGCGGTTTCGCCGGCATTGTTGAACGATCAATCCGGCAATGGTCGTAGATGGTTCAACAATCCACCATGACTGCATGTTATGCACTTTAAGGTGTTTTCTTACATAATACTGGCCGACCACGGCTCTACCAGCGATTTCTGGTTGGGTATACAACTCACCGGCTCTCAGGCAGCACGGTTTTTCCCGTGGGATACCGGTGTGTACCCCGGATTGTTCAAAGATCGGCGGATTGTTCAGCAATCCCGTTTTACCCCCTACCCCCGTTTTTTACCCCCGCTGCGGTGGCAAGGCACCGTCGCAAAGCAAAAAGCCCCCTCAAACAACGAAAAAGCCCGCAACCTACGGGCTGCGGGCGAGGAACACGGACCTTATCTATAGCGAACTTCGGTATAGCTCACCGTAGTGATGGAAGCGATGATGCGCTGGCGCAGCGGCTCCGGGGCCTTCGCGGGGCCGCAGCACTCGCGCACCATCGCGCGCACGTCGCGCTCAGACTGCGCGACGGCCAAACACTCCGGGCAAGCCGCCAGGTCGTTTTTGATCTCCTCGCGTCGCTCGGGCGCGGTGTCTTCGTCGAACAGCTCGCACAGCAGGCGGTAAGTGGCCTCGCAGCCGTGAGCGTCGGCGTGGGTGTGTCCGGTGGACATTACTTCTCCTTCGCGTCTTGCTTACCGGCGGCATCTGCCATGTCAGCATGGTCGAGACCGATACCGCGTTCCTTCGCCACGTCTTTCAACATCCCGCGAAGCTGTTTTCTTCCCCGGTGCAGCCGGCTCATCACGGTGCCGATAGGAATCTCCATCACTTCCGCGATCTCCTTGTAGGCCATCCCCTCCACGTCCGCGTAATAGACCACCATGCGGTAGTCCTCGCTCAACGCGTTGAGCGCCTCCGAAATCCGGGAGTTTGGCATGGATTTCAGCGCCTCCACCTCCGCGGACTCCAGGCCGGTGGAGTCGTGCGAGCTGGAGGTGTAGAGCTGGTTGTCCGTCACCTCGTCCGCGGAAGTTTCCAGCGGGCGGCGCTGCTTCTTGCGGTAGGAGTTGATGTACGTGTTCGTCATAATCCGGTACAGCCAAGCCTTGAGGTTGGTGCCGGGTGTGAAACTGCCGAAGTTTTTGTAGGCCTTTAAATAGGTCTCCTGCACCAGGTCCTCGGCATCCTGCGGGTTGCGCGTCATGCGCAGCGCGCCACCGTACAGCTGGTCCAAAAGCGGCATCGCTTCCTCGTTGAAGCGCGCCTTCAGGTCATCGCTCACGCCTGCGTCTGGCTCGGTTTCGGGCATGTGAGCCATTGTAGGGCCAGTATTTGCAATCGCTACCCTGTGCCCATGGCAGAGAAGACGCACGCACTGACTGCACTGCAGGGCACCGACCACAAGGTGCTGACCTACTCCCCCAGCCAGGACCACTTCGGCGCACACGCGGCCGAGGAGCTCGAACTGGACCCGGCGTCGGTACTAAAGACGCTGGTGATCACCCACGAGCGCGAACTGGCCATCTGCTGCGTGCCCGTGGGCGGCCACCTGTCTTTGAAGGCCGCGGCGAAAGCCCTCGGTTGGAAGCGCGCGGAGATGGCGGATCCGGCCAAGGCGCAGCGCGCGACCGGCTACGTCGTCGGCGGCATCTCGCCGCTGGGCACGAAGCAAAAGCTCAAAACGCTTATCGACGCCTCCGTGGCCGACCTCCCCGCCATCAACGTCTCCGCCGGCCAGCGCGGCCTGTCCGCCCAATTGAGCCCGCGCGACCTGGCGGAGCTGACCGGGGCGACGTTCGCGCCGATCA
This sequence comes from Corynebacterium pilbarense, assembly GCF_026930265.1. NCBI lineage: Bacteria > Bacillati > Actinomycetota > Actinomycetes > Mycobacteriales > Corynebacteriaceae > Corynebacterium > Corynebacterium pilbarense. The sequence continues at coordinate 25,987 of NZ_JANRML010000014.1, read as the reverse complement.
GCGCGCCGTAGCCCTAGTCGGCTGCACCCATCAGCTCCGCGTAGTCGTTCCTGATATTGCCCACTTCCTGGGCCGCCTCGTTCCACACCAGGGTGTCCGCCACACGCGAGGGGTGCACCAGCTCCAGGGCTTCCTCCGGCGTACCGTCTATCCAGGTGCGGATCTCGTCTGCGCGCAGAAACAGCGGCAGGCGGTGGTGCAGCCACGCCATATTCTCGGCTGCCTCGGTGGTGACCATGGTCGTCGATAAGCGGTCCAGCCCCGTCTCCCACAGCGCGGCAGCATAGAGCATGCCTTCTTTCGGCCGCACAAAGTACGGCTGCTTGCCGTTTTCGGTGGGCTTCCATTCGTAATAGCCGTCCAGCACCATCAACCCGCGACGCGCCTTGAACGCGCTGCGGAAGGAAGGCTTCTCAGCCACCGTCTCGCCGCGGGCGTTAAACAGCGCAGCGCCGGTCTCGTCCTTCTTCCAGGTGGGCAAAAGGCCCCACCGGGCGGCGTCGATACGCGCGGTAGCATCCGCAACCCTAATCAGCGGCACCTGCTGGGTGGGCGCGATGTTGTAGCGCGGCGGCGGGGTGCCGTCCGGGGCCTGAACTTCCGCGATGCCGGGAAGGCCAGCGACTTCCTCCACAAGGTCGTCACCTGACGTGAAAAGAACGAATCGTCCGCACATGCGCTCCATTATCATGACTTTCATGACCGAGATGTGGCCTGCGCCGTTTCACCCCAGCCCGATCACCCACACCCAGCGGGTGCCCGGGTCTAAATCCATGACCAACCGCGCCTACATTCTGTCGGCGCTTGCGTCTGGCCCCTCCACCATCGTCGGCGCACTGCGCTCCCGCGACACGGACCTGATGGAAGAGGCGTTGCGCGCCATGGGCACCGCCATCGAGCACGACGGCGAGACCATTCGCGTCTCCCCTGGCAAGCTGCGCTCCGCCGAGGTCGATTGCGGCCTGGCGGGCACAGTGATGCGGTTCGTGCCGCCTGTCGCGGCGTTCGCGGATGGGCCCGTGCTTTTCGACGGCGACGCTCACGCCCGCAAACGCCCCATGACCACCATCCTGGACGCACTGCGCACCCTGGGAGTCTCCGTGGCGGGCGACACGCTGCCGTTTACCGTGCACGGCACCGGCCGCGTCGAGGGCGGTCCGGTGGAGATCGACGCATCCGGTTCCTCCCAGTTCGTCTCCGGCCTGCTGCTTGCCGCGCCCCGGTTCGAGCGCGGCGTGCAGATCCGCCACACCGGCGGCACCCTGCCGTCGATGCCCCACATCGAGATGACCGTGGCCATGCTGCAGCACGCCGGCGTGCAGGTGGAGGCCACCGCCACCTCCTGGTCCGTTGAGTCACAGCCGATCCGCGGCTCCCACTGGGAGATCGAGCCGGACCTGTCCAACGCCGCGCCGTTTCTAGCCGCCGCGGCAGTCACCGGCGGCGAGGTGCGCATCCCCCACTGGCCGGTTGCCACCACCCAGCCGGGCGCGACCATGCAATCCATCCTGGAGCGCATGGGCTGCGAGGTGGAGCTGGAAGCCGCCGGCGCCGGCCACACCCTGCGCGTGCGGGGCCCGGAGGCCGGAAGTTTGCGCGGCATCCGCATCGACATGAGCGACATCGGCGAGCTCGCCCCCACCGTCGCTGCCATCGCCACCTGCGCCACCACGCCGAGTGAGCTGACCGGCATCGCCCACCTGCGCGGCCACGAAACCGACCGCCTGGCTGCGCTCTCGCGCGAAATCAACGGGCTCGGCGGCAACTGCGAGGAACTCGGCGACGGGCTGCGCATCACGCCGACCCGGATGCGCGGCGGAGCCTGGCACACCTACGACGACCACCGCATGGCCACCGCCGGGGCAATCATCGGCCTGATGGTGGAAGGCGTCGAAGTGGAAAACATCGACACCACCTCCAAGACACTGCCCGGCTTCGCCGATATGTGGGCGGAGGTGGTGGCGCAGTAATGGGCCGCAGCTTCGCCGATTACGACGAGTCCGATGTGCGCGTGCGCCCCGGCAAAGGCTCGCGCCCGCGCTCGAAGAAACGTCCCACCCACGACGACGCCGAGTTCGGCCTCGTCGTGGCCAAAGACCGGGGCCGCTGGGGTGTGGTGCTTGATACCACCGGCACCCGCCTGCAGTGCACCCGCGCCCGCGAACTAAAGCGCACTTCCATCGAGGTGGGCGACCGCGTCGGCGTAGTCGGCGACACCTCGGGGGCGAAAGACACCCTCGCCCGCATCGTCAAACGCAAAGATCGCTCCTCGGTGCTGCGCCGCACGGCAGACGACACCGACCCCTACGAACGCATCATCGTGGCCAACGCGCAGCTACTGCTCATCGTGGTTGCTGCCGCCGACCCGCCGCCGCGCACTGGCTTTGTCGAGCGCGCCCTCATCGCCGCCTTTGTCGGCGGCGTGACGCCGGTGGTGTGCGTGACCAAGACCGATCTGGCGGACCCCACCGACTTCGAGCGCGAGCTCGAGGCCATGGGCGTGGAGGTGTTGCGCACCGGTGTCGAGGACGGCGTGGAGCAGCTGCGTGAGCTTATCCGCGGCCAGGTCTCCGCCCTCATCGGCCACTCCGGCGTGGGCAAGTCCACCCTGGTCAACCGCATCGTGCCCGACGCGGACCGTGAAACCGGCGAGGTCTCCGGCGTGGGCAAGGGCCGGCACACCTCCACCCAGTCCGTGGCGCTGGAAGTGCCCGGCGGCGGGTGGATCATCGATACCCCGGGCATCCGGTCTTTCGGCCTGGCACACGTCTCCCCCGAAGAAATCGTGGACGTATTCCCGGACCTGGAGGAAGCCGCGCAGCGCTGCCCCCGCGGCTGCACGCACTTGGGTCCCCCGGCGGATCCGGAGTGCGCCTGGGACGAGCTGGACCCGGCGTCCCCCGTCGGCCGCCGGGCCGCCGCAGTGCGGGGCCTGCTTTCGGCCCTGCACTCCAACAACGACTGGGAGCTAAAACAGCTCGACGAGGACCGGTAGCTCGCTCGGGTCGTAGAACGCCATGTAGTTGTCCTGGGCATCGCCTACGGCAAGCTCGGCGTCCTCGTCGCCCAGATCGGCGGCGTCGATGACCTCAATCGCCTTCGCGGTCGCCTCCTCGGCCTCCGCGATGTCCACATGGATCGCGGCGATGTCCTCGATCTGGACCGGCGCGGACAGCTTCACCACGGACTCGCCCATCTCCGGATCCGGGGTGGCCTGGGAATCCGGCACGTCCGCGGAGACCACCACGCGGCGGTGCGGGTGGCGCTCCTCGTCGCCGATGGCCAGCAGGCGGATCGACGCCATCGCCGCGTCATCGAACGCCACAGCCTCAATCTCTTCCTGGTCGCCCGAGGTGAAAAACTCGTGCAACGCCTCGGTGGCGGCGAACGCCCAGCCGCTGCGGGCGTGCATCAAGCGGTTGTCCTCCAGCGCCGCGAGCATGCCGAAGGTGGCGGGAATGTAGACGCGCACTAGAACTCGCCCTCGATGTCGAACAGGGACTGGATCTCCACCGCGGTGCGGTCGATGGCGGTGTGCAGGATGCCAATCATGTTGTACTCAACTGCGGCGCGGACGTTCATGATGTCGTCGTCGACCATCACGCAGTCGTTCAAGTCCACCCCGATCGCGTCGGCCGCGGCCTGGAACGCTGCACGCTCCGGCTTTTCCGCCCCGATCTCTCCGGAGAGCACCACAGCATCAACCCGGCCGCCGAACTCCCATTCGCGGATCTTGTCGGCCATCTCACCGTCACCCTCCTCGTTGGAGAGGATGCCCACGGCGATGTCCTTCGCTTTCACCGCCTCAATGAGGGTTTTCCAGCGCTGCTCGTCCTCTGCACCGGTGTCCAACACTCCTGCGTAGTCGATGATCAAGCCCTGCACGGGATCCTTCTTTCGTTGGTTGCGTCGCGGATGCCTACTGTAGTGAGCACACCCTTTACACGGGCGGCTGCGAACGTGGACAATACTACCTACCCCGCCCAATGCCTGTCCCCCTCCACCACACATTCCCGCGTGATAATGAGGGAGGATGCCCGCCATGTATTACACCGCCCCAGGGCACAGGCACGTGCAAGTGCTCGTGCCCCGGCGAAACCACACACCCGCCGCACTTAGCCGGCCCCTGGGAACGAAACGGCCCGCTGTTGCGCCGCCCGGTGCCCCAACAATGGTGGAGCCCGTCGTGGCGGAAGCGCTCAGCGCCGCTATGAGCAAACACCGGGCCACATCCATGATGGCGTGGCGCTTCGCCCCCGCCGTGCGCGCCCACATCCGCGCCCGGCAGCACGCTGCGGCCCTGACAAACGCGCCAACAAGTACCGCCCCCGCGGCGGGCAGGCTCCAAGTGGTTACCTGCCACGCCCGCGAGGGCGGGGAATTCTTCGGCACCGTCGAAACCACGGACGGCACCAGGCGGGCTTACGCCGCGAAAATCCGCGACGGCAAGCTGATTGCCTTCAAGGTGCTGTAGGCGACAGCACGTCGATAAGCGAGTGCCTAGACGACGGTGGAGCCGCCCGCATCAGCCGCCTGTTCAGCATCCTGGGTCTCGAACTGCTTGCGCATGGTGAACAGCTGGCGCACCGTCTCCTCCTGGACGGCCTCGTTCATCGCGTTGAACATGTCGCCGCCTTCCTTCTGGTACTCCACCAGTGGGTCGCGCTGCGCCATCGCGCGCAGGCCAATGCCCTCCTTGAGGTAGTCCATCTCGTAGAGGTGCTCGCGCCACTTCGTGTCGATGATCGGCAGGATCACCATGCGCTCCAGGTTGCGCATCTGCTCCTCGTCGCCAATCGACGCGACGTTTTCCTCCAGCTTGTCGTACTGGGCGTTCGCGTCGTCGACAAGCGCCTGGCGCAGCTGCTCCGAGGTGAGCTCGCCGGCGCGGCCGTACTCGTCGCCGTCGATGAGCTCCTGCGCGCTGACCGTCGGGCCGTAGAGGGAATCCAGCGCGTGCCACAGGCCGTCGAGATCCCAGTCCTCCACGTAGCCCTCGGCAGTCGCGCCGTCGACGTAGGCGCTGATGGTGGAATCGATCATGCGACGAACCTGACCGGCGATATCCTTCGAGCCCAGGATCTCCTGGCGCTCGCGGTAGACCACCTTGCGCTGCTCGTTGAGCACCTCGTCGTACTTGAGCACGTTCTTGCGCATCTCAAAGTTCTGGTTCTCCACCTGGGACTGCGCGCCCTTAATCGCGTTGGAGACCATCTTCGCCTCAATCGGCACATCGTCCGGCACGTTCAGGCGGTTCATCATGTTCTCCATGGACTGACCCACGAAACGCACCATGAGCTCATCGCGCATGGACAGGTAGAAGCGGGTCTCGCCCGGATCACCCTGGCGGCCGGAGCGGCCGCGCAGCTGGTTGTCAATGCGGCGCGACTCGTGGCGCTCAGTGCCGATGACGTACAGGCCGCCGGCCTCGCGCACCTCGTCGCCAAGCTGCTGCGAACGCTCCTTGGCCGCCGGCAGCTGTGCGTCCCACGCCTCCTGGTAGCGCTCCGAATCCTCCAGCGGGTCCAACCCCTGCGCCTGCAGCTTCGCGTCCAGGAGAATCTCCGGGTTACCGCCAAGCACGATGTCGGTACCGCGGCCGGCCATGTTGGTGGACACGGTCACCTTGCCGGGCAGACCGGCCTCGGCGATGATGCGGCCCTCTTCCTCGTGGTACTTCGCGTTGAGCACGTTGTGCTTTACGCCCTTGCGGGTGAGCAGCTGCGACAGGTACTCGGAACGCTCCACCGAGGTGGTGCCCACCAGCACCGGCTGGCCCTTCGCCGCGTGCTCCGCGATGTCCTCCGCCACGGCGGCGAACTTCGCCTCCTGGGTCTTGTAGATCAGGTCGTCGCGGTCCGCGCGCTGGTTCGGACGGTTCGGCGGGATCTGCACGACGTCCATCTTGTAAATCTGGTGCAGCTCCGCCGCCTCGGTCTCGGCGGTACCGGTCATGCCGGACAGCTTGTCGTAAAGACGGAAGTAGTTCTGCAGGGTCACCGTGGCCAGGGTCTGGTTCTCGTTTTTGATCTCCACCTGCTCCTTGGCCTCAATGGCCTGGTGCATGCCCTCGTTGTAGCGGCGGCCCGCCAGCACGCGGCCGGTGAACCCGTCCACGATCATTACCTCACCCTGGCGGATGATGTAGTCCTTGTCGCGCTCGAACAGCTCCTTCGCCTTGATGGCGTTGTTGAGGTAGCTGACCAGCTGCGAGTGCTCCGGGGCGTAGAGGTTGTCAATGCCCAGCTGGTCCTCGACGAACTCCACGCCCTCCTCGGAGATGCCCACGGTGCGCTTGCGCTGGTCCACCTCGTAGTGGATGCCCTCGCGCATGCGCGGAGCGAGCTGCGCGAACACGTTGTAGAACTGGCTGGAGCCGTCCACCGGGCCGGAGATGATCAGCGGGGTACGCGCCTCGTCGATGAGGATGGAGTCCACCTCATCCACGATGGCGTAGTTGTGGCCGCGCTGGACAATGTCGTTGACAGAGCGCGTCATGTTGTCGCGCAGGTAGTCGAAGCCGAGCTCGTTGTTGGTGCCGTAGGTGATGTCGGCGTCGTAGGCCTTCTTGCGCTCGGCCGGGCGCATGTCGGACAGGATCACGCCCACCTCAAGGCCCAGGAAGTGGTGGACACGGCCCATCATCTCGGCGTCGCGCTTGGCAAGGTAGTCGTTCACCGTGACAATGTGCACGCCCTTGCCGGAGAGAGCGTTCAGGTACGCCGGCAGCACTGAGGTCAGGGTCTTGCCTTCACCGGTTTTCATCTCGGCGACGTTGCCGAAGTGCAGGGCGGCGCCGCCCATGATCTGCACCTTGAAGTGCTTCTGGCCGAGCACGCGCCAGGAGGCTTCGCGGGCGGTGGCGAACGCATCGAGCAGGATGTCGTCCAGGCTCGCACCGTCGGCGATCTTGTCCTTGAACTCGACGGTCTTAGCCTTGAGCTCCTCGTCGGTCAGCGCGGAGTACTCGTCGTCGAGCGCCATGACCTGATCGGCGATCTTGGCAAGGCGCTTTACGGTGCGCCCCTCACCGGCACGGAGCAGCTTTGACAGTCCAAACACGTGTGCAAAGTCCTTTACTGATGGGTTGACAGGGCCAAGGTGATACAACCGGCCATTGTACGCACGCCTCCCGGGGTATAGACAACCCCATAGGCGCTCCACAGCTGAGCCATTGCCTATCGACGACAACCGCCCCGGCCCAGATCCTGAAACAGAACCGGGCCGGGGCTGGGCTTGCTAGCTTGAGCTGCGGGAATGCGCGCTACTCGGCGTCTGCCTCCGGGGCAAGCTCAATCAGACCGTAATCGAACGCATGGCGGCGGTAGACCACAGCCGGACGGTTCGTCTCTTCATTGACGAAGAGGTAGAAGTCGTGCCCCACCAGCTCCATCTCACTGAGCGCATCGTCCACGCTGCGCGGAGTGTTGGAGTGCACCTTGGAGCGCACGATCTGGCCCGGGACAACGTCCTCGACCTGGTCGGCGTACGGGTCCACGTCGTACTTGCCGGCCTCCTGCGCCGCGCGCTCCTGCTTGGCCTTCGCGTCCGCCTCCATCTCCGCGGCCAGCACACCGGTGCTCTTCGGGGCGCGGTGGCCGGACATTGCGATGTTGCGGCGCGCCTTAACCTTGCGCAGCGAGCGCTCCAGCTTGTCCACCGCGGTCTCGAGCGCGGCGTAGAAGTTCTCTTCCTTCGCCTCAGCGCGGGCCAGGTGGCCCGAGCCGGTGGCGGTGATCTGGATGCGCTCCGCCTCTGCCTCGCGGCGCGGGTTCTTCTCGTGCTTCAGCTCCACATGGAACGACTTGAGCGTCGGATCAAGCTTTTCAATCTTGGCCAGCTTGCCGTTTACTCGTTCCTGGAAATGCTCTGGGACCTCGACGTTTCGCCCGGTGATGGTGACCTGGGCTTCCGGGCTCAGCGTCTCTTGGTTCGGGTTGCGGTCTGCAGACGTCATCTGCGTCCTCCCTTGCGGTAGTAGGAACTGTGTCCATCACCACTATACAACTGGTTATGACCAATTCGGCCGGTTTTATACAACGCTCGCTGAGAGCGAACCTGCGGGGTGGTGGCGGGCCGCTGTCCAGACACTTCGCGGCGGAATCTGTCAAGCTGCTCCTTAAGGCCCAGGTCGACACAAACGGCTGCCGTAATCTGTCAGGAATCCGCCGGCCCCGCATTGATTCACCGGCTAATGAACAGATTCCGCTTGGGAACTTTCCGCCCTGGGCAAAGTGAACAGATTCGCCCGCGGATCGGGATGTGTTCACCCGGACGGGTGGAGCGAGTGAACAAATGCCCACGCCCTGACACATTGCGGCTGAATCTGTCAGGCTGGCCCTAAACTCCCAGGTCGGCCCAATTGGCTGCCGTAATCTGTCAGGAATCCCTGGGAATCCGCTCGCCTGGAACCGCCTGGACCCCGCCGGCGCCTGCTAGGCCGCGCACAGCGCCACACACGCGGCGACGTCCGCGCCGCGCGAGAGCAAAATCGCGGCGCTGGCCTGCAGCGTCGCGCCGGTGGTGACCACGTCGTCCACGAGCACGACCTGCCCGGCTGGCACGCCGAAAATCTGCACGCGCCCCGCCAGGTTGGCCCGCCGGCCTGCTTCGTCGAGGCCGGACTGGTCCGCTGTCCGCGGGTCCAACCGCAGCACGGGCGCGACTTGTCTTCCGGTGGCTCGGCAGACCTGCTCCACCGGGTCGCCGCCGCGAGCGCGTGCGGAACGTGTGCGCGTGGGTGCCGGCACTAAAACCGCGCCGGTAGGGATCTCGCCGCGCGCCTCCAGGTACTCCAACGTGGCCGCAAGCACCGCGCCGACGTGGCGGCGTACCGCCAGGTGGTTTCGCTCCTTCATGGCCAGGATCACCCCTCGGTGCGGGTCTGCGTACGGCCCGAGCGCGAACACCGGCGCGTGCGGGGTGGTGTTGGGAAACACCCGCTGCGGCGGCGTGGCCAGGCCCTTACGGCACGTAGGGCACAGCAGTGGCCCCGGCGTGCGGCAGCCCGCGCATCTGCGCGGCAGCAGCAGCTCGCCGATCTGCCCGAACATCTCCCCCATGTGGGAAAGACTAGCGCGAACTGATCGGCAGCGCGCGCACGCCTTCCAGGCCCGGAACCTCGCGCCAGATCGGGTTGTCCGCGCCGGAGGCCGGCACCTGCAGCAGCGCGTTGGCGTCGGTGACGTACATGGTGCTCGGAGATGCCGCCACCGCCACCACGGGCGCAGAGATGTTACCTGCGGACATCGCGGTCATGGAGGAGCCGTCCTGTTCCACGCGCATCACCGGCGTGGTGGAGGTCGTGCCCACGAGCAGGGACCCGTCCGGGCGCCAGTCGGCGGAGATCACGCTGCCGGCCAGTTCTTGGGCGTACTCGTAGACGTTGACAATGGAGCGCTCGCCCGAGGCCTGGCGGCGCACAATCCCGGTGTAGAGGCTGCCGTCGATGACCATCACTACCCGGGTGCCGGTGCGAGACAGGCGTAGCACGGAAATGTTGCCGTCCACTCCCTTGGGCAGCTCAACTTTGACCTCGCCGGTGGTCAGGTTGCCGGTGGCCGCGGATCTCACCGTGCGCAGGATCCGCTTGCCGTCGACCACCGTCCACACCGCCGCCGCGTCGGGTTCGAACGCGGGGCGGGTAAACGTGCCCGCGCGCATGACTTCCGCTTCAGCACCGTCGAAGGTTCCCACGCGGAAGATATCGTCTTCATCGTCGCCGGGTTTGCCAAAGATGGCGGCCCACTCACCGCCGCCGGCGATGTCTACCGAGGACACATCGTTGGCTGCGCCGAGGCTGCCCTCCACTGGTTGCGTGGAGCGCTCGTCCACCCGCACAACTTTGCCGCTGGACAGGGCGTAGAGCTTGGTCTCCCCCACCGTCTCCACCAGGGGGCTCGCGGCGATGAAGTCGTCGGTGTCCAGGGTGGCGGTGCCGTCGATAAGCGATTGCCCGTCAGCCTCCAGCATGTACGGGCCGGTCACCCCCGCAGACGCGAGCGTCCACACAACCTGGGCCGCGAAGCGGGCGCGCTCTTCCTCACCCACGCCCGAAAAACCGCTGAAGGTGTAGACGCCGTCCCGCTCGCCCGTGTACGTAACGCTCGATGGCAGCGAACCGGTCAATGCGGGGCGCAGACGCTCGGAGGGACCCTCCATGAGCAGTCCGATGAGGTCGCTGGCCAGGGTTTCGCGGCGCGAATGCACCCAGCGACGGTCCGTGACAAGCTCCTGGTTGTCCTGGTCGAAGAAGTACAGGTTGTACGGCTGGTACTGGTTGCGCAACTCCGTGCGCTCAAAGACCACGCCTTCCGGTAGCGAGGAGATGCGCCACTGCCCGTCGACCATCTCCATGTCGATGGTGGCCTCGTAGTCTCCCCGCTCCGGCGAGTAGGAACCGCCGGAGCGCACCGTGCCGACGACCTGGCCGTGCACCGCGAAGCTGCGCTGCCCCACCGAGGAACCCGGCAACGTGGTCATGCCGATGCTGTCCACGACGAGCTGCTGCCCGGTCGGGTCCCATGCCGTGGAGGCGCCCTCGGTGAGGTAGGCGCGCGCCGCCTCGTAGTCGCCGTCGGGTGTCGCGGATGCGTGGTAGAAATCGCGCAGCAAAAGGTCCGGCTCTTGTCCGTCCTTCGGGCCGACGTCCTGCGTTTCAGTCTCATCGGGAGTGAAGGAGCGGATGACGTGCGGCGCCGAGTTCGTGGGCAGCGAGGCGCAGCTAGTGGTCAGCGCGGTCAGCGCAACCATGAGGCAGGCAAGGGTTTTACGCATCGGTGTCCTCCTGGGGCACTCGCTTATCGACGGCTCCGCCTTCCCCGCCAAATCCTTCAGCGCTGTCGGCAGAGTTTTCTGCGCCGTCAAGGGGTTCTGCAGACTCTGGTGCGGTAGCGCGCGGCGCCTCGAGCGGTAGCGGGGACTCGGTGAACCCGGCCTCCAGGTGGCGCGGCAGCACCAGGCGGAACTGCGAGCCCACGCCGAATTCGCCGATCGCGTCGAGCGTGCCGCCGTGCAGCTGCGCATCCTCCCGGGCGATGGCCAGGCCCAAACCCGTGCCGCCGGAGTGGCGCTTGCGGGACTTGTCGGCGCGCCAGAACCGGTTGAACACCAAGTCTTCTTCGCCCGTCTTCAGGCCCACGCCGCCGTCGGTGACGGTGATGGCCACTGCCTCGTCGTTGGAACGCATGCGCACGGTGACCGGGTTGCCTTCGGAGTGGTCGATGGCGTTCGCGATGAGGTTGCGCACGACGCGCTCGATGCGGCGGGCATCGCCCTCCAAAGTCTGCGGCTCGTCCGGGATGTCGAAGATGACGTCCACGTCCAGCTCTTCGGCCAGGTGCTGGGTTTGCTGCCAGGCGGACTCCACAGGCTGGCGGGCATCCACGTTCGCGGAGGACAACTCGGCCACACCGGCGTCGTGGCGGGAGATCTCCAACAGGTCGTTGAGCAGCGCTTCGAAGCGGTCCAGCTCGCTGATCATCAGCTGCGAGGCACGCTTGGTCGCCGGCTCCAGCGAATCCTCATTCGCGGCGATCAGATCGGCCGCCATACGCACCGTGGTTAGCGGGGTGCGCAGCTCGTGTGAGACGTCGGAGGTGAACTGGCGCTGCAGCGAGCCGTACTCCTCCAGGTTGGCAATCTGCTTGCTTAAGGTGTCCGCCATGTCGTTGAAGGACATGGCGAGCACGGCCATCTCGTCCTCGCCGTCGACAGGCATTCGCTCCCGCAAGTGCCCGGATGCGAAACGTTGCGCGGTGCGCGAGGCGGAGCGCACCGGCGCCACAATTTGCTGGGACGCAAGCCAGGAAATGCCCATCAACAGCACCACGACGATCACCGCGGCAGACGCCAAAATGCCGCGCATGAGCGCCACGGTGGAGACTTCGCTTTCCATGTTCATCACCAGATAGAGGCGAAGGTTGGGGATGTCCGCGTTGGTCGGTGTGCCAACAATCAGCGCGTCGTAGGCCGAACCATCCGGGCGCTCCACGGTGGCGAACTGGTACGCCACGTTGCCGTCCCTGACATAGTCGCCCAGCCGCTTCGGAATCTGGTAGGCCTCCGGCGAGGAGGTCACGGAGCCGTTCGGGGCTTCGACCACCAGCACCGGCTCGTAGAAGCTGGCGGAGTCGCCGCTTTCCTGCACGCGCTGTGTCAACCCGGCGCGCGCCGAATTCAGCCGCGCCTGCAGGGATGCGGAAGACCCAGAGTTGGCCAGCTGGTAATCCACGGTCGAGCGGGCACGCTCAATTTCCACACTGGCGGTTTCAATCTTGGCCGCGGTGATGCGGTCCGTGACAACGGACGCCAGCGCGAAGCCAAGCACAGACATCACGACCGTGGACACCAGCAGCACCGTGCCCACGAAACGGACCTGCAGTTTCGTGGACCAGGCGTGCCGCACTCGGTCGCTGGCACGACGTATGGCGTCCAGGTGCTACACCTCCGACTTACCGGTTTTGTAGCCCACACCGCGCACGGTGAGGATAATCTCCGGGTTCTCCGGGTCGTGCTCGATCTTGGAGCGCAGACGCTGCACGTGCACGTTAACCAGGCGGGTGTCGGAGGCGTTGCGGTAGCCCCACACGGACTCCAGCAGCTCCTCGCGCGAGTGCACCTGGTTGGGCTTGCGGGCCATCTCCACCAGGAGGTCGAACTCCAGAGGTGTGAGCTGGATTTCCTCGTCGCCGCGGGTGACGGTGTGCTGTGGCACGTCCACGGTCAGGTCGCCGACTTCGAACACGTCTGCCGGGGTCTCGTCGGTGCGGCGCAGGCGCGCGCGGATGCGGGCGACAAGCTCTTTCGGCTTGAACGGTTTGGTGATGTAGTCGTCCGCGCCGGACTCCAAGCCCAGCACCACGTCCACCGTGTCCGTTTTGGCGGTGAGCATGACCACTGGCACCGCGGACTCCTTGCGGATCTCGCGGCAGATGTCAATGCCGTTCATGCCCGGCAGCATCAGGTCCAAAAGGATCAGGTCCGGGTCGAACGAGCGGAAAGCAGGCACCGCCTCAACACCGTCCGTCACGGAGCTGGTTTGGAAACCTTCGGCCTCCAACACGATTGTGAGCATCTCGTTGATCGCCGGGTCGTCGTCCACCACAAGGATCTTCGGTGCCATGCGTCCTCCTCTATCCTTTTCGCGCTGAGCCGCTGAGCTTGAACTGCTCTTCTACTCCGTCAGCTCGCTCACTACCTGCATGATAACCGCCGGATCTGCGGTGCGAAGCCACCGGCTCACCCAGTTGTGCTCCGCCAGCTCCGAATATGCCTGGAAGGTCGCCACCTGCAGAGCCACGTCGCGCTCGTAGCGGTCGCGGGTGCGCGTTGCGTCCTGCTCTTCGCGCGCCTCTGCGCGCTCGCGGGCAACATCCGGGGTGGTGTCCACCAGAACCTGCAGATCCGGCTTGGGCAGACCCAACTTCTCAAACTCCAAGTCGTGCACCCACTTCACCGCAGCCGCGTCACCCGTGCGGGCGCTGGTGTACGCCGCGTTGGACGCCACGTAGCGGTCCAGGATGATGATGCGGTCTCGTCGGCCAGCGAAGCCGTCGAGAAGCTGCTTCGCCCCATGCCTGTCCAACGCGAACATGGTGGCCATACCGAACGCGGAATCTGTCAGATCGCCCATGCGCCCGTGCAGGGCGTCCTGCGCCAGCTGGGCGTGCACGGACGTCTCATAGCGAGGAAACGCCAAGGTCTCAGCGCCGAAGCGCTCTTTCAGCGCGGTGACAAGCGTGTTTTTGCCGGCACCATCTATGCCTTCAACAGCGACAATCATGCAGTTACGCCAGCGCCTCGAGGAACTGCTCCAGATCCTGCTCGGTGTCCGCCTCCTCGAGCACGGCGGCCGCGGACTCAACCAGCTGCTCGTCCATCTCGTCCGGACGCATACGGATAAACGGGTAAGCCTCAGCGATCTCACCGGCAGAAAATGGCGCACCCGCCCAAATCGCGGCGATCGTGGCCGCGGCCTGGCCGTTAAGGAGCTCATCTTCGCTCGGATCCTGCTTCGCGGCGAGGAGGACCGCGTCACGGACCGCCTCGAAAACCTCGTCGAAGTCAAGATCGACCAGCTCGTCCAGGAAGTCGGTGTTGGCATCGACCGTGAAAATCTGCTCGTCCCAAGTGCTCACTGCGGCGCTCCTTCCAAAGATGGTGCGCGAGCGGGCGCCCGCGCGTTGCGTTACACCCATCTGTATACGGCAAAACGCGCCCCCGGGGCAGCCAAACGCGCAACGACTCGCCGCGCAGGGGTTCCGCATTTACCATCCACGTGCTATAAACAGTGCTACAACGCAAAACGTTACCAATTTGTAACTCAGACGCGGGGCCGAAGCGCCCCGCGGGAGGAGCCACCGTGGAAGGGACCGCACGCCGGGTAGCCGTTTTCATCGGCGCTGGTGCACTCCTTGCTGCCCTCGTCGGGTTCACCGTGTGGGCCACCTCCTCGCCCGGGCAGAACAACCGCGCCGGTTTCACCGCGGAAGCCGCTGGCACCACCGGCACCAGCGCCACGCCCACCACATCGAGCCCGACCACGGAAACGGTGACGGAGAACCAGACACACACCCGGACCGTGCGCAGCTCTGCAAGCGCCGCCAACAACGGACGCAACGCCAACCTCGGCGCGGGCGCTTCCGGCCGAGCCAATTCCGACGAAGGACGCGCCGGCGCTGCCGTGCCCACCGGCTACAACGCGGCACAGGACCCGTACCTGCCGCCGCACGCCGTGGTTGCTCCGGCACCGGAGTCGGGGCAGCCGTCCCGCGTGTACCGCCCGTCCAACATCGTGCCCTCCCCTGCCCGTCCGCAGGCAGCGCCGCAGAACGCCAACCCGGCGGCAGAGCCAACCCCGGCGGGCGCACAGACCAGCACGCGCACTTCCTCCCAGCAGACGCCGGCCAGCACCCCGCCGCGCGAGCCGGGCGAGCCGGGCGAGAGCAGCGCCGCACAGACGAGCACCCCTGCTACGCCGGCACCTGGCGGGTCTGAAGTGCAGCCGTCGGAGGCCACCGAGCCGACGCGCACCCCGGCACAGGAGCCGTCGAAGCAGCCGGAACAGCCGCAGACCACTGAAGCGTCCGACGAGTCCGAGCAGACGCCGCAGCCTGGTCACGGCTCCGGCCCGTCGCACGGCCCCGACGATATGGGCGGCTCGGGCAACGCGGGCGGCGCGGCCGGCGTCCAGGTAGGAGAGCCGACAGAACAAGAGCCTTCTCACACGCAAGATTCGCAGCAGAGCGCGGCACCAAAGACGCGGCTTGAAGGCGCAGGCGCGGCAGCACAGCCGTCCGCGGGCGCCGAAATCACCGACAACGCCGACTCCGCTTCCGCATCGCAGGTGCCCCCGGAGGTCACCGCTGCGGAGGAGCCCGCGGCGCCGACCCGTGTGGCGGGCAAGGAAGACGTTGCGGGCTACCCGAAGGAAGATGAAGGCATGACGGCCCGCGGCGTGTTGGACAAGATCACCGGCCGTTAAACCATGCAGCGCTCACGGCCGCGTAGCCGCTAGGCCGTAGCCACAAACACCTGGGCCGCGCCCTCGGCGATCAGCTCCACTTCTCCTTCGCTCGCCGGCGCCCAAGCTCCGTTGCCCTGGGACAGCACAAACCCGTCGGCGCCGCGCACCTCGCCGGAGGTGCACAGCACAATCGCTGGGCCGTCTTCGTCGATGGCCAACGTTTCGCCGTCGGCAAGCGAATGCACGCGCACCGCGAAACTGTCCACCGGAAGCTGGAACTCCACGCCGCCGTGCGACGGGGCCGCCTCCGCCCGCGGGTTTTCCAAGGTGCTGAAGTCCAGCACCTTCACCAGCTCCGGCACGTCCACGTGCTTGGTGGTCAGCCCTCCGCGCAGCACGTTGTCGGAGTTGGCCATGACCTCCACGCCCAGCCCCGACAGGTAGGCGTGAAGCTGGCCGGCACGCAAAAACGCCGCCTCACCGGGCGCGAGCGTGAGCACGTTCAGCAGCAACGCCGCCAACACGCCCACGTCGCCCGGGTAGGCCTGGTTGAGCTCGAGGTAGACCTCCGCGGCTTCCACCATCCAGGCAGGGGCAGTGCGTTTCTCAGCGAGCTGCTCAGCCGCGCGCTGCACCGATTCGATCAACTCCACCCGCGGCTGGTGCGGCAGCGAGATCAGGGTGGTAAACAACGCGCGCAGGTCGCCCTCGCCGTCCGTGGGCAACAAGGTGGCGTAGCGGTCCAGCTCCGCGCTGCCGAGCTCGGCAAAAAACGCGGCGGTGTCCGGAACCGGACGGAACCCGGCCAACGCGCGGAACTCGGTCAGCGCGACAATGAGCTCGGGCTTGTGGTTCGGGTCCTTGTAGTTGCGGTTCGGGCTGTTCAGCGCGATGCCCTCGGCGTTTTCGCGCGCAAAGCCTTCCTGTGCCTGCTCCAGCGAGGGGTGGGCCTGGATGCTCAAGGGCGCGGCCGCGGCGAGCAGCTTGACCAGAAACGGCAACTGGTCGCCGTGCGCTTCTGTGACCCTTTTGCCCAGCGCGGCGGCCGGGTCGGCGGCAATGGTTTCGTCCAGGCCTTGCCCGTTCACCGTCGCCGGGGCGGCCGGGTGGGCACCAAACCAGAGTTCCGCCTGCGGCTGCGGGCTCGGCGAAGGCTCGCCGCGCAGCTGGGCGATCAACGTGTGAGAGCCCCAGGGGTAGGGGCGCAGAGCTCCTTCGAGGTGCTCCATGGTTCTCCTTCTACTCCTCCGTGGCGGCGGCATCGGCCTCGGCAGCAAGCGCCGTTACCGCGTAGGCCCGGGCAACCAGGCGTGCCGCGCGGGCCGCCAGATCATCCGCTTCAGTCTCCACAGATTCCATCTGGCTGCCTGCCGGGGCCACCGGATCGGTGGCCTCGCACGTCCAAACAACGGTTGTTAAACCTACCAGCTTCGCGGGTCCGTCGAGGTAGGGGTCGTGGAAGATATCGTCCGCGGCGGAGGCGGAATTACCCTCCTGAGCACGCTCGACGGCAAAGGGAAGCTCGTGGTGGTCCACAAAGGACGCGGGGATGCCGTGTGTGGACCACAGCGCCGCGACGAGCTCCGCCACCGCACTGCCTGCCACACCGAATCCGGTGTGCAGCACCCGCGCGCCGTCAACCCGGGACCGCAGTTTGCGCGCGGCGTTGACCGCCACGTCGCGCCGCGGCGAGACAGATTCCAGCTCCGCGTCCACTTCAGACGCCAGCAGCTCGAAGCGCTCCGCCGCCACCTCGGCCGGCTGGCGCAGCGCCAGCAGCACCGCACCCACGACGGCGCAGGTACGCAGCGGGGAGGCGCCAGCAGTGTCGGGCAGGGCGGGAATGACGGTGGTGGCCTGTGGTGCGTCTTCAAGCAAGGGCCCCTGATTCGGACCGGCGAGGATGGTCTCTGCGCCGCGGTCCGCCGCGGTGATCAAACCGCGCAGGTCCTTCTCGCGTCCGGCGTTGTCGCCCACAACCACCACGACATCGAGTGCCCCGACGTACGCCGGCAGCACGTCCACAACCACCACCGGCACCTCAAGCGGGGCGGCAAAGGTTGCCACCGCTCGCGCCGCGGCCGCCGCGACCTGGTCGGTGGCCAGCACGACCACGCTGCGGGGTTGCAGTCCGCGCAGGCCTTCGAGCAGGTGCGCCGCCTGGCCCACGGCACGGAGCTGGGCGCCCTCGTGGGCGATGTCGAAAAACAGGGCGTCTTCCCTGGAAAATCCGCTCATACCCCGCGAGCGTACGCGGGGAACCTCAAGCGCGGATGATGCCGAGGATTTCCTCGGTCAGCGCGTCCACCTCGTCGCGGGTCGGCGCCTCGGCGTTCAGGCGCAGCAGCGGCTCGGTGTTGGAGGCGCGCACGTTGAACCACGCCTTGGAGTCTTTGAGCTGCACGGTGACGCCGTCGAGGGTGTCCACGGATTCCGCGCGGTCCGCAAACGCGTCCACCACGCGCTGCGTGGCAGCGGCCTGGTCGGCCACCTCGGAGTTGATCTCGCCGGAGGCGGTGTAGCGCTCGTAGGCGCCCATCATCTCGCTCAGCGGCGCGTCCTGTTCCGCCAGCGCGGCCAGCACGTGCAGCGCTGCCACCAGGCCGGAGTCGGCGTTGAAAAACTCCGAGAAGTAGTAGTGCGCGGAGTGCTCGCCGCCGAACAGCGCGGAATGCTCCGCCATCTGCGCCTTGATGTAGGAGTGCCCCACACGCGTGCGCACGGCCTTGCCGCCGTGCTCCGCAATCAGCTCGGGCACCGCGCGCGAGGTGATCAGGTTGTGGATGATCGTCGCGCCCGGGTGCTGCTTAAGCGTGCGGGTGGCGATCAGCGCGGTGATCGCGGACGGGGAGACGGCCTCGCCGCGCTCGTCCACCACAAAGCAGCGGTCCGCGTCCCCGTCGAAGGCGAGGCCGATGTCTGCTCCCTGTTCCACGGTGAACTTCTGCAGGTCAACCAGGTTCTTCGGGTCCAGCGGGTTCGCTTCGTGGTTGGGGAAGGTGCCGTCGAGCTCGAAGTACAGCGGGCGGATGTCCATATCCCCCAGCACCGCCGGCACCGTCATGCCGGCCATGCCGTTGGCCGCGTCCACCGCCACAACAAGCTTGCGGCGCGCAGGAACCGGCACAAGCTCGCGCAGGTAGGAGGCGTACTCATCCAGGGCATCATGCTTATCGACGCCCCCAGGCTCCCCCTCATACTCCGGCACACCCTCGAGGATCATGCGGGCGATCTCGCCCAGGCCGGTGTCCGTGGACACCGGGGTCGCACCGGCGCGGCAGAGCTTGATGCCGTTGTACTGCGCCGGGTTGTGTGAAGCGGTGAACATCGCGCCGGCGCAGCGCTTCGTGCCGGCGACGAAGTAGAGCTCGTCGGTAGACGTCAGCCCCAGCAGGGTCACGTTGAGGCCCTGGCTGGCGGCGCCTTCCGCGAAGGCGTCTGCAAGCGCGGGCGAGGACGGTCGCATGTCGTGGCCGACCGCGATGCGGGTCTCCCCCTCCCCGCGCAGGATGTGCGCGAACGCCGCGCCCGCGGTGCGGACGAAGTCCTCGTCGATGGTCTCGCCAACGACGCCGCGGACGTCGTACGCCTTGATAACGCTCTTCAGCGTCTCCTTCGTGTGCTCAATAGCCATGCGCGGTATCTTATCGCGCGCCCCGACACGGTCCTGCGCAGACCGCTTTGGCCGCCGCAGCTACTGCTCAGACTCCGGGTCCGGCACGATGCGCAGGTGGGAGCGCCGCGCCGCCTTGGCCGCAGCGATCTGCTCTTCCACCCGCTTCGTGCGGTGCACCGGGTGGTTGGAGGTGTCCGGGTTGTTGAAGTCTTTGTCCGCCGAATACTCGATCGGGTCCTGGCCGGTTTCCACCAGCCCGGTGGTCACACGCCCCGCTTCGCGCACTGCCTCCGCGAGCGCGGTGATGTCGGTGTTTTCGTCGTCCAAATCGTCGTCGAGCTCGACGTGCTCGACGCGGACCAGCTCCCAGCCCACCGGTGCGGTGATGTGCGCGGAATGACGTTCGCAAAGATCCCAGGCATGCGGGTCCGGGGCGGGCGCGAGCGGTCCGACCACTGCCGTCGAATCCGCGTACGCGTAGATCAGCGTGGCCACGGCGGGCCGGCCGCACCCTGGGCGGCAACAACGGCGGTAGATATTCACGGCGCCAAGTCTAAACCCCACATTGAGATTTCGATAGTGCAACGCGGCGCGCCCACGCCACCTTTGCTGCGCCGCGAAATAGCATTGCCAGCTATGAGCTCCACTCGCCCCTCCCACGTGCAACCGGCCCGCAACCGCCACGGCCGGGGCGTGCGCGGGCCCATCCTGCCGGTCGGTGTGCCGCGCTACCGCACCCGCGCCAACGCATTCGACCAACTGGTCATCGACGCATACGCGCCGCTTCACAACCAGTACTTCAGCGAGCTGGCCGGCGTCGACCTCGCCGTCGACACCATTCCGCGGATGCGGTTGAGCCCTGACATGACGGTGCTGCCGGACGAGATCATCGCCGACGGCCCAGTGCCGCTCGGCCGTGTCTTGCAGGCGGGCGTAGACAGGCAGGGCAACCCCACACGCGCGCGCTTCGTGGTGTTTCGCATGCCCATCGAGCACCGCACCTCGACAGCACAAGAGCGGTCAGAACTCCTCACTTGGGTTCTGACCGCTCTTGTGGCCAATTACCTCAACTTGGATCCGAGGACTATCTCCCCAGACTTCCCCTGGTAGGGCCCTAGCTGATCTGCTTTTTCAGGCGGCGGCGCTCACGGTCGGAGAGCCCGCCCCAAATCCCGAAACGCTCGTCGTGCTCGAGTGCGTATTCCAAGCACTCGTCGCGCACGGCGCACGCCTTGCAGATTCGCTTCGCCTCACGGGTCGAGCCGCCCTTCTCGGGGAAGAACGCCTCCGGGTCGGTCTGGGCACACAGTGCCTGATCCTGCCACTCCTGCTCGACGGCGCCGAACAACTCGTCGAGGGTCATCCCTCCTGCGGCCGCGCCGCGGAGGGTGGCGTCTGCCTGGTTTTCCACGCCATTACCTTCCTTAGTTGCTTGTCGGTCGTATAAGAGTGGTGACCGCAGTTCCCGGCTGGCGGGTTCTGCGGATAACACTGTTGTGATTACACACCGCGACACTAAATAGCCGCAACCAGAATTCCGCAGTTTTCGGCCTGCGCTCCGCAATTCCCACGTCGCCCGTCACACGAGTCACACCAGTCACATACAAGGAAAGATGGGGGTGGACATAGGGGGTACTACATCTAGTAGTGCCGGGGATTTGAGCAACTATTTGCCGGTTTTGGCGTGTCGCTTACGCGTCCGGAGAGAAACGCACTCCCGAATCCGGAATTTCCACGCCCGGCCACACGCGCATGCCCGCCTGCAGCTCGCACCGCGCCCCGATCCGAGCGCCGTCGCCAATCACGCAGTCCGTGACACGCGCGTTCGCGCCGATCGTCGCACCTGCCGCGATAATGGAGTTACGCACCATCGCACCGGGCTCGATGGTCACGCCGTCGAAGATCACCGAATCGTCCACGCGCGAGCCAGCGCCGATCTCGCAGCCGCGGCCCACAGCGGTGCCGCCCATGAGGATGACGCCGTGCGCGACGCCAGCGGAGTCGTCCACAAGCGACTCGCCCGTGCGCCCCTCCAGCAACGGCGAGTACGCGATGCCGCGCACCACATCCGAGGACCCCTGGACGAAATCGTCCGGGCGGCCCATGTCGCGCCAGTAGGACGAATCCACGTGCCCAACCACCTTCGCGCCGGAAGACAACAGGCCCGGGAAGGTCTCGCGCTCCACCGACACCACGCGGTCGGCCGGGATCTGCTCGATCACGGAGCGCTTGAACACGTAGCAGCCGGCGTTGATCTGGTCGGTCGGCGGATCCTCCGTCTTCTCCAAAAACGCCAGCACGTTGCCGTCCTCGTCCGTCGGCACCGAGCCGAACGCGCGCGGATCCGGCACACGCACCAGGTGCAGCGTGACATCCGCGTCCTTGTCAACGTGGGTGGAGGCGATGGCGGACAGGTCCGCGCCGGAGAGGACATCGCCGTTGAACACCATGGCGTTGTCGTAGCGCAGCTTGTCCAAAACGTTGCGGATGCCGCCGCCAGTGCCGAGGGCTTCCTCCTCCACCACGTACTCGATTTCCAGGCCGAAATCAGAGCCGTCGCCGAAGTACTCCTCGAACACCTCAGCCTTATACGACGTGCCCAGCACAACGTGGTGCATACCGGCGGCCTTGATCCGGGCCAACAGGTGCGCCAGGAATGGATACCCCGCGGTGGGCAGCATTGGCTTCGGTGTCGACACTGTCAGCGGGCGCAGGCGCGTGCCGCGCCCACCCACCAGGATCACCGCATCCATCTCTGCCACTGCCCCGTCGGCCGCCTGTGCGGCGCCGATGTGCTCCGAAGTCGCCATTGCTCGTCCTTTTCTTCCTGCCTACTGGAGTTCTCTCTAAGTTTTGTTGCACCGGCTCGGCTTGCGCAGCCCAAGCTGGAACGCCCCGCGGACTTTCAACCCGAGCCACAGCGCCCAACGCAGCGGGGCCTGCCACGGGTGCGGGTGCCTATCGCGCTGGAAGCGGTAGGCCGAGCCGTGGTGCGCGGGCACCGTGACCTTGCGGAACTTGCCCGCCACATGGCCCTGATCGTGCAAGATCACCGACGACGGGCAGTACAAGTTATCCCACCCGGCGCGCGAAAGCCTGTCGCCGAAGTCGATGTCTTCCAGGTACATGAAGTAGCGCTCGTCGAAGCCGCCGATGGCATCGAAAGCATCCCACCGCACCAGCAGGCACGCGCCGGAGAGCCACCCTGCGGTGCGCTGGACGTGCATGTTCGCGTCTGCTTTGTAGGCGCGGGAAAAGGGGTTGCTCGGCCAGACGTCGTAAAGCAATGCATGCCCGATTCCCGTTGCAAGTCCTGGCACCTCGCGCGCGCTGGGGTACGCGGAGCCGTCCGCTTCCTCAATGCGCGGGCCCGCCGCCCCCGCCTGCGGCGCGGCGTCGATGCAGCGGATCAGCTCGTCGATGCTGCCCGGGCCAAACTCAACGTCGGGGTTGACGATGAGGAAGTAGTCGCTTCGGATTGCATTTGCTTCTCGACGCTTCCTCAGCGACGCGGCCGCGACATTAATCGCCGCCCCGTATCCGATATTTCCCCCGGTGGGCAGAAACTCCACATGCTCGTGCTCGGCGGCCGCGCGCTGCGGCGAGCCGTCGGTGGAGCCGTTATCCGCGCAGACCAAGTACACCTTGCCGCGCGTCGCTGCGTCGAGCGAGGCAATCAGGTGCGACAAATGCTCGCCCGGCGAGTACGTCACCGTAATCACCGCAAGCGGCGGACCGCCCGCCGCTGCCTCAGGTATATGGAGAAAGTCTGCATTCACAATGGCTGGAATCATACCCACCGGTGGGGCCGAAATTGGTGTACGGCACAGGCACTGCAGCAGGGATTCGAGAGGGGATGTCGTATACTTCCCCGCGTGACTGACCCCAACCGGCGTGCCCGCGACATTCAGGCGGCACCATCGCGAGCGCGAGACGTGTCCCAATCCGGACACCCCGTGGTCAAAGGGGTCCTTGCAGTGGTCTCTGCCCTGGCGATCACCCTGTCCGGCGTCGGCTACTTCGCCGTCGGCCGCTTGGGCGGGCAGCTTTCCGCCTCGGAGCTCGACGTCAGCTCCCAGAGCAAATCCAAGGGCAAAGGCAATAAGGACGACGCGGCGCTCGACGGCGCGGTGGACATCCTGCTCGTCGGCTCCGACTCGCGCACGGACGCCCAGGGCAACCCCTTAAGCGAGGACGAGCTCGCCCGCCTCAACGCCGGCGTAGCCGACGGTGAGATCAACACCGACACCATCATGGTGGTCCGCATCCCGGAGGACGGCTCCAAGGCGACCGCCGTGTCGATCCCCCGCGACACCTACATCCACGACACCACCTACGGCAACCTCAAGATCAACGGTGTCTACGGCGCCTACGCCGCCGACAAGCGCGAAGAGCTGGTCGAAGAGGACGGGATGTCCGAGGGCCCGGAGCTGGAGCAGCGGGTTGCCCGCGCCGGCCAAGAGGGGCTCATCGACGCAGTGGCCAACCTCACCGGCGTAGAGGTCGACCACTTCGCGCAGGTGGGGCTGCTCGGTTTCGTCCTACTCACGGATGCCGTGGGCGGCGTGACCGTGTGCCTGAACAATGCGGTGGACGAGCCTTTGTCCGGCGCCCACTTCCCCGCCGGCGTCCAAACGCTCAATGGAACCCAGGCGTTGTCCTTTGTGCGTCAGCGCCACGACCTGCCCCGCGGCGACCTCGACCGCATTGTCCGCCAGCAGACCTTCATGGCGTCGCTGGTGCGCAACATGCTCTCCGCGGGCACCTTGACCAACCCGGCGCGCCTGCGCGAACTCGCCAACGCCGCGGAGCGCTCCGTCACGCTGGACAAGGACTGGGATGTGGTCCGCTTCGCGCAGCAGCTCTCCGGCCTGGCCGGCGACAATGTCACGTTCACCACGATCCCGGTCACGTCCGTCAACGGCGTCGGCGACTACGGCGAGTCCATCATCACCGTCGACGTGTCCCAGGTGCACCAGTTCATGGAGGACTCGGTCAAGCCCGCGCAGGAGGACGACCAGGAAAACAGCCCGGAAAACGACACCGACGCTTCAGACTCCCCCGCCGCAGATTCCACGATGCTCGGCAACCAGGACGTCATCGTGCTCAACGCCGGAGCTGTGCCGGGCCAGGCCGGCCGCGTCGGCGAGGAGCTATCCAGCCAGGGCGTCCAGGTCTCCGAGGTGGCCAACGCCATGGAGGGCCTGTACTACCAGAGCCAGGTGGTGGCGCCCGACGCCAACGATCCCGCCGCGCAGGAGCTCGCCCGCATCCTCGGCGGTGTGCCGGTGGTGGCCAACGCCTCGCTCGAGCCGGGCACGATGGTGGCCGTCGTGGCCGAGGATTACGCCGGACCGGGCGTGATGACCGCGGAGGAAGCGCAGCAGGAGGCGCCGGTGGGCACCCCTGGCGAGGACTTTGGCGCCACCGAGATCGCCCCCGAGATCACCGCCGACGGCGACAGCCCGCGCTGCGTGAACTAACACCGCCCCCGACACCTAGGCCGGCATCGGCACCCTGATCGTGTTCACGGTGGTGTTCTGGCTGTTCTGGCTGGTTCGACTTGCCGTTGGGGCCGGGCGCGTCGATCATGCTGGCGTCGTAAAGCAATTGCCCCTTACGATGGGCGGGCATGAGCATGTTCGCACCGCTGATGCAGACCGACCCGTCGTCGCCGCGCCTGACCGTCTACGACGACTCGCGCGGCGTGCGCATGGATTTTTCAGCGCAGACGCTGGACAACTGGGCCAGCAAGGTCGCCAACATGCTCGACGAGGAGTTCGACGCCGGCGACGAGGTCGCCATTGATCTGCCGGTGTCGTGGCAAGCGGCGGTCATCGCGATCGGCGCGTACAACTCCTCGCGCACCCCGCTTATCGACGCCTCCGGTGCTCCCTCCCCCGACCTCATCTTCACCACCCTGGACGGCGCCGCGCGGTGGAGCGAGGTGCCCGATTGCGTGGTGGTCTCCGACGACCCGTTCGGCCGCGGCGTGGTGGAAGCTGGCGGCGAGCTTCCCGTAGGCACTGTGGACTTCGGCCCCACCGTGCGCTTCTACGGCGACGACTACTTCGGCACCTCGCCTGCGCTGAGCGAGTTCACCGTGCCCGGCATCGATGCGCAGCGCTACCTGGTGCAGGACTGGCACACCACCGATGAGTTCGCCGCGAACGTGCTCGGCCCCATCGCAGCCGGCGGCTCCGTCGTCGTGGTCACCGGGCTGGTCTCCGCCGAGCGGCTGCAGGAGATCGCCGAGGCGGAGAAGGTCACCCGCTTCATCGACGGGCAGTAACGCCCGGGTCGTCGCGGGTCGTCGCGGGTCGTCGCGGGGGCCTCGCGGGTCGAACCGACTCAGTCGGTTATTCTGTGGCGGATATACCCGTGCTCACGCCAATGAAGGGACCGCCCATGCTCACCAGCTCCATCTCCCGCCGCGCCATCGCCCCCGCACTGGCCGTCGCCCTCGTCGCAGGCGGCGCACCGGTGGCCGCCGGTGCGGACCAGGCCACAGGCACCGCCGCCGACCAGGCTGGTCAGGGCACGCAGTCCAGCGGCCCGGGCAGCTCCGAGTACACCCAGGACGAGATCGACAACGCCAAGCGCTTCGCGGGCCTGCTCGCCGGCATCATCACCATCGTGGCCAGCATCGGCGCCGCGGGCCTGTACTTCGCTGGCCCGCACCTGGGGCTGAACCTGCCGGGCCTGCAGAAATAGCCTCTCGGTCACACAACCCCTGGGAGCCAAACCCTGGGAGCCCGGGGAGTTGTCAGTGGGTGAATGCGCCACCTCGACTTGGAGGTTGTTGTGGCGGGTCGTTGGACTCCGAAGGATGTGAAGGCTGCGTCTGTGGCGCGGCTTGTTGCAGGCGATGATGTCGGCGAGATTGCGCGTGATGCCGGTGTGGC
>NZ_JANRML010000126.1:0-574 GCF_026930265.1 Corynebacterium pilbarense | reverse complement strand
GGTTTCCTGTCCAATGGACATTCTCTTTTTGGGTGCTTATCTCTGCATTGAGGACAAAATATAGACAAGGCTGCTTCTACTTCTGCATGCTTTTTCTTGATCTGCAGGGTATCCATTTGTGAAGCCAAAGAGCTCATCATTTCAGTCTTGAATTCTTCAAGCAAATTTCCTATCTCAGCTCTTGTTGCTCCTCCATTGGCTGATTTTTGGACTCTAGAGAATGTAGTATCCCTGCTATTCGATTTGTTTCTTGCAGCTCCCCTTGAACATCTTTTGCATAAGTTGACAATTTCATCATATGATTCCTTGGATATGTCCCCTTTTCCAAGCATATTCAGCATATCCAGAGAGTTATCCCTTACTCCTTTTAATAAAATGGTTTTG
This sequence comes from Corynebacterium pilbarense, assembly GCF_026930265.1. Classification (NCBI taxonomy): domain Bacteria; kingdom Bacillati; phylum Actinomycetota; class Actinomycetes; order Mycobacteriales; family Corynebacteriaceae; genus Corynebacterium; species Corynebacterium pilbarense. The sequence goes on along the minus strand of NZ_JANRML010000126.1, from coordinate 190 downwards.
AGTATGTCCTTACTTACATTGGGATGGATGGACCTTTGGAGATTGTATTGAAGCCTTTCTACAAAGTCTTCTAGATTCTCATCTTCTTTCTGCATCATTTTAAACAATTCCTCCTTCTTTTCTCTTGTTCTGCAGTAGTCCTGGTATTTGTTCAGAAATTTCTGCTTCATTTGGTCCCATGATGTGATCA
>NZ_JANRML010000125.1:0-575 GCF_026930265.1 Corynebacterium pilbarense | reverse complement strand
GATTCTCAAGCTATGCAGCGTACATGACAAAGCTTCTAGATGAAGAACCTACCACATTTGAAGAAGCAATTCAAAAAGGACAATGGAAAGAAGCTATGACGGAAGAGCATCAATCCATTATGAAAAATGAGGTATGGGAAATCATACCAAGACCTAAAGAAAAATCGGTGGTAACTTCAAAATGGGTGTACAAGATCAAACATGCAGCAGACGGAAGCGTGGATAAATACAAAGCAAGATTCATAGCTAGAGGGTTCTCCCAGAAGGAGGGAGAAGACTATGACGAAACATTTTCTTCAGTAGCTAGATATACTTCCATTAGAGCTATCATATCTCTTGCTGCTTCCATGGGATGGAACTTACATCAGATGGATGTAAAGACAACTTTACTCAATGGAGCTATTGAAGAAGAAGTATATATTGAACAACCTCAAGGGTTTGAGGTACATTCCAGAGACACTCACGTTTGCAGATTAAAGAAAGCTCTATATGGACTCAAGCAAGCTCCAAGGGTTTGGTATGCCAGAATGGACAGCTATCTAACAAGACTTGGTTTCTCCAAGAGTCATGCAGAT
>NZ_JANRML010000124.1:0-577 GCF_026930265.1 Corynebacterium pilbarense | reverse complement strand
TTACCACAACGCCGATACTAAAGATACCTGACATGGACGCAGACTTCTTGGTATGCACTGACACATCCAAGGAAGGCTTAGGCGGAGTCTTGATGCAAGACGGACGAGTGATTGCTTACATTTCGAGGAAACTGAGAAGGCATGAGGAGAACTACGCGACACACGATTTGGAGTTGTTAGCCATCGTATATGCCTTGAAGGTTTGGAGACACTACCTTGTTGGACGAAAATTTGAATTAAAGACTGATCACTGTGGACTACAACACATTTTCACGCAAAGCGACCTGAACGCGTGACAACAATGTTGGTCAGAATTGCTTAGCGAGTACGACTTTGAGATTACTTACATAAAGGGAACAGTGAACCAAGTGGTAGATGCATTGAGTCAGAGACCACACATCTTTTCAGTGTTGCCTCTTCAGACTAATCTACATGAAAATATTCTAACTTTACAGCGTGACGATGACTGGTACAAAGAGATCGAGGGTTTTATCGGACAAAACACGATGATAGTACCACGTTATGAGGGATATTTACTTGATAGCGACGGTTTATTGAGGTTTAGAGGTCGGATTTA
>NZ_JANRML010000123.1:0-580 GCF_026930265.1 Corynebacterium pilbarense | reverse complement strand
CCCCCCACCCGCGTCGTGCGAACAAAACATTCGACACCACACATCCTTCCAGTGATGAATGCACGGGACAGCATTCGAACGTCTTAGTCCAAAGACGGAGAAGTCATTCAAACGTAAAACAATCACCACTGGAAAAACGCAAGGCCACAAACATTTTCCCCGCACGCCCAGGAACGGAGAGTGGAATGTCTTCGCGAAACCGAAAAAGCACAGGGCCCCAAACCGAAACCGAAAAAGCGACCGACACCAACCCGAAAGCACATCCGCTGGTAGGAAACCCACCTCCTCTTTCCCCTGTACAAACGACGCCCAACAATCATCCAGTGAATAAGGAAAGCGACAGCAATCGGACGCCGGAGCGGAGAAGTCACCTGCCAAAAGTCCACACTGGACAAACCGAGGGCCACCGGAGCATTGAAGAACTCGCAGGGGAAAAAGGAGGATGCAAGGTCTCTCTTACCAAAACGCAACCGACACCGACGAAAAATCCCACACGCACCACTCCCCCCACCCGCGTCGTGCAAACAAAACATCCGACACCACACATCCTTCCAGTGATGAATGCACGGGACAGCATTCG
>NZ_JANRML010000122.1:0-582 GCF_026930265.1 Corynebacterium pilbarense | reverse complement strand
AGAGAAGAAACCATTTCCTTGAAAACTCTACTTGAAGAAGAAAGAAGAATAGGAGAAGTAAGGAATGTCCAAATGATGAAGAAAGAAGAAGATTGTAAGAAACTTGAACAAGAAGTTGTCTCATTGAGGAAGAGCTTAAGAAACTCTCAAGTGCCAAAAGACTTAACACATCTTGGATGCATGGGTGAAACTTCATACAAAAAAGATGCAAATACCAACAAGCAGGTTGAAGAAAGAGCTACACAGACAGTTGATGAGAAGTGGACCAGGATACCAGAAAGAAGGAATGATTACAAAAGAGATGAATATCCAAGAAGACCTCCTACCTTCAGAAATCAAAGAAGCTTCAATCAGTATGAAGGAAACTACAGAAGAATAGATCATGAACCCAGATGGACTACGTCACAAAGAAGGTCACTTACTCCCAGGTATCAAAATTTCTTTCTTGGTCATTGTTATACTTGCAAAAATTTTGGACATAAGGCAATTAATTGCAGAATCAATGAAAGGAACAACTACGCAAGAAACATGAATGGTGTAAATAGAAGATATGGAAATAATCGTGGATTTGTCAACAAAAGT
>NZ_JANRML010000121.1:0-583 GCF_026930265.1 Corynebacterium pilbarense | reverse complement strand
CGAGGATCCAGGAAGGCCAAGCGCACTGGAAGCAATGTGTTCTCCATGTTCTCCCAGAAGCAGGTCGCTGAGTTCAAGGAGGCCTTCCAGCTGATGGACCAAGACAAGGACGGTATCATTAGCAAGAACGACCTCCGAGCAACCTTCGACCAGCTTGGCCGTCTTGCCGTCGACAAGGAGCTTGATGAGATGGTCAATGAGGCTCCTGGACCAATCAACTTCACACAGCTGCTCACCTTGTTCGCCGGAAGAATGTCTGGAGGATCTGATGATGATGAGGTTGTCATTGCCGCTTTCAAGTCATTTGATGATGAGGGAAAGATTGACAGCGAAAAACTGAGGCACGCCCTGATGACCTGGGGTGACAAGTTCAGCGGTGAGGAAGTCGATGATGCTTATGACAACTTTGAGATTGACGACAAGGGCTTCATCAACACGGCGAAGCTCATCCAGCTGCTTACAGCCTCTCCAGAGGAGGAAGAAGGTGGAGAAGGCGAGGCCGCTTAAGCGACATCCGCTGCCATGGAGAGATCACCACATTTCATCAACACACAATGTGCTACTGACAAGACACACTCGGATT
>NZ_JANRML010000120.1:0-586 GCF_026930265.1 Corynebacterium pilbarense | reverse complement strand
GAGAGTCATTTCCTCACGTTACCGACAAACCCCCACTTCACTAGACAAGGCGTACATGCGACCAATGGAAAATCCCATGATGCACACAGCACCGCAAATGACAACAACCATCCCACCCCACAAGACAGATGCACTCCCCCGCCGTACACAGGAGGCTCGAACAAATAGAGCAAGCTTTCCATGACCTCAACTCGAGAGGGGGAATTGAAGGGAACGACGATCAAGGGGGGACTAGGGTGGCCAGTCCAACAGCGCGCTGCTTTCATCCCTCCAAAACACCGATTCCCCACAATTCCCCCTTCCGATGGAGAAAAGGAAAAACAAGCACAAGTTGTCCGACCCGAGGGCCACAAGACACAAATTCACTACCCATTCCACAAGAGGGTCAAACAAACAAAGCAAGCTTGCTTTACCAAGACTCAACTGCAAGGGGAAATTGTAGGGAACGACGGTCAGGGGGGGACTAGGGGGGCCAGTCCCAACAGCGCGCTGCTTTCATCCCTCCACAAGACCGATTCCCGACAATTTCCCCTTTCAGCAGAGCAAAAGAAAAATGAGCACAAGTTATATTCAAACAGAGAGAGAG
>NZ_JANRML010000119.1:0-594 GCF_026930265.1 Corynebacterium pilbarense | reverse complement strand
ATTGAGCTTCTCGAGATATAACAAATGCTCTTCAAGTGGTGAAGTTTCTGGAAATAATTGTACTACCAACTTTAAAGATGGGATCTAGAATTCTATGGGCAATACTGCCTCCAGCCCAAACATCCGTTGTAGTCTTAACGGATGCTCGGTAAGCCTATAATGCTAAGTATAACATCAAATGCCAATTTGACTTGGCTGAATTGATAGTTCACCGTAGAATAGTCTTAAGAGTTTTGTTTACAGCTTCCACCTGCCCATTGGCTTGGGGGCTCAAGGCTTCTTCAAAGGTGTTACCATAGACAGTAAAGTCATCCATGTAAACCTCCACACAGTCATGAATCAAGTCAGCAAAAACACCAAGGACATCTCTCTGAAATGTCGCAGGAGCGTTACATAATCCAAAAGGCAGCACCTTATAGGCATAAGTGCCCCAAGGACATGTGAATGTTGTCTTGTCCTGGTCTTCAGGGGCAATCTGAATTTGGTTGTACCCACTATATCCATCCAGGAAAGAAAAATATCTTTTTCCAGCCAAGGTATCCAAAACCTAATCTATGAAGGGTAAAGGGAAATAGTCTTTCAAGATTGCTTTGT
>NZ_JANRML010000118.1:0-590 GCF_026930265.1 Corynebacterium pilbarense | reverse complement strand
TCATCTCAACTCTAGCCTGTAAGGAGGAGTTGAAGAGTGTAACCATTCTGCTGTCACAGTTACACCATCTGCTGGTGATCATCGACAGAAGGAAGGAGCTTCTATCCAGGAAGCTGCTTGAATGGCTATGGTGGAAGTTTTCTTTCACCTAGCCCATGTAAAATATTTTATTAGCATTAGGACTGTATATAAATAAGCTCCTTTGAGCATGTAGCTTTATTTTGTTACTTTTATTTTTCGGCCTGTATTTTCAGCAGGGGGTTTGAGAATGACTCCATAGCCCAACAGCAAGGCACTGAAGCTGCGGAAGGAGTTCTTAGAGCATCACAGGGACGACTCTATCCCCCATGGAGCCTATGTTAGCAATAATTCTTGTCATAGGTTCAAGAGCATTCGGGTCTGCAAGTTGCGTGAAACGCTTAAGCGTAGTGCGCGAGGATCCCTATTTTTTCCAAGTAGCAGGTCAAGCGAGCGGGCAAAGTGTCGTCGACAGCATCCAAGGTCTATTTTGCGAAGCAGATCAATGGTCAGTGGGTAATTGCACTCAGCCGAGTCACGCCAAGTATAGCGCAAAATTTTTCAAAGAGGTG